>CALAKR010000398.1 GCA_937923225.1 uncultured Aquabacterium sp.
CCGCTGTGCAGGGCGCCATCGTCCTTCAGGCGCTGGGTCCACTCGGACAGGATCTCGGCCTCGTGGGCGGTGAGAAGCTTGGATACGACCTGGCTGCCTGCCTTGACCATGGGGAATGCTCCGCTCTTGTTGAGCGGTCATTCTAGAGGGCGGTCAGGGCTGATTTAGCCGTTTTGGACGGTTGATGAACACAAATACTTTCGCTTGTGAGGGGAGGTAGCGACGGCTTGTAGGGGGCGACCTACAAGCGGTGTATTTCAAGGTATTTGGCTGCTCAGTTGCCGAAGACGAAAAGCGTAAACAGCAGTATCCCCACCCCGATGCCATAACGGCGGATGTTACGCTTCGAACGGCGGTGCAAGACCGCCATTAAGGATGGATGAGATCACCAACCACAAGGATGACTCGCAATGAGCGACGACGATAATCACGAGGCTGCCAAAGCGCGCTCGCGCGAATTTCACCAGGCACGGCCAAAAGAACTCGTGCTGGAGGCTGAACTTCTGCCTCAGAAAATCCTGGAAATGAATGCGAAGCCAATGATTCGCATCAACCCCATCCTTGATCTCGCTGACAAATTTTCAAGGGCCGCAGGGCCCTACGTTGCCTGCAAACAAGGGTGCAGCCATTGTTGCCACATTGAAGTCGGCATTACCGGCGTTGAAGCCATGTTGCTCGCCAGCAAGATCGGGGTGCAGCCCGCCAAAGTCACCCCATCCAAAACCAAGCGCACCTACGGCTACAACACCCCGTGCACTTTCTTGCGCAACAATGAATGCTCGATCTATGAGCATAGGCCATTTGCTTGCCGAAATCACGCAAGTTTCGAGTCGAGTGAAGATCCTTGCAGGCTGACAGACAGCGATGGAAATCCCAGGGTCGGGACGGTCATCACCCCGAATTTCCCTGGCATCAGAGATGCGCTCAACGTCGTGTTCAAGCTCGTTGGCAAAACCAACTATGCTGACATTCGAGACTATTTCCCGGCCGGAACTGGGCGGTGATGAGCCCACACCTCGTCGTTATCCAGCACAGGTCACCGATCACGGGCTGGATGCGAGAGGCGCGCACAGCGCCTTGACCCGCCCAATCAGCTGCTCACCCACCCGGATCGACTCCTCCCGGTACGGCGTGTCCGACAGGATGAAGTGCGTGATGCCCAGCCGCTGATACGCCGCCAAGGCCTGCGCCACCTCGTCATGCGAGCCCACCAGCCAAGTGGTGGCCGCACCACCGCCGCCGACCTTCCCAGGTTTCGTGTACAGGCAGGTGTCCAGTACATCCCCACGTTCAGCCAGATCGAGCAGGCGCTTTTGCCCCACTGCCGCAGCCGTGTGCCAGTTGGCGATCCAGTCCTGCCCATGCTTGGCAAAGTGATCCACCTTTTCTTCGGCCACGGCCCAGGCCTCTTCGCTGGTGTCCCGCACGACGGTGGTGATACGCAGCCCGAACTCCAGCGGCCTCGCACGCTCTGCCTTGGCGGCGAGCTTCTTGAGCCGTGCGATGCGTTCCTCGATCCCGGCCAGTGGCTCTCCCCAGAACAGCTGCACATCGGCCTCTGCCGCCCCGGTGCACTCGGCCGCTTCGGACGCCCCACCAAAGAACAGGGTGGGGTGCACGCGCTGCCCATTCACATAAGGGCGTGGCGTTATGGAGGCGTTCTCGACACCGTAGTGCTCGCCCCTGAAGGTGACGCGCTCTTCGGTCCACAGCCTGCGCACCAGCCGCATGAACTCCGCGGTACGCGCGTAGCGGGCCGGTTGATCCACCTCGGTGTCGCCATAGGCGAGCGGGTTGTCCTGCCCGGTGACGATGTTGACCAGCAGGCGGCCCTGGCTCAGCGCATCGGCGGTGGCGGCCGCCGTGGCGAACTGCGCGGGTGACCAATACCCAGGGCGTACCGCCACGATGGGTTGCAACGTTGTGGTGCGGGCCAGCAGTGCTGTGGCCACCACGAAGGCATCCGGCCGGCCCCAGCCGGCGCCGATGAGCGCGCCTGTCCAGCCGCCTTGCTCAACACTGTGGGCGATGGCTGTGGAGTGGTCCAGGCTGCCCCAGCCTTCGGCATTGGTGTCACCACGGTGGCCTGGCTGGATGACGTTGGGGATGTACCAATGGAAGTCGATCGGCATGGCTCAAGCTGGCAGGGGCAACAAGGGCAGCGCTTCACAACAAGAACCGCTGCTATCCCAGAAACTTTAGGAGCAGGTGCCTTTCACGTCATCTCATAGATTCGCATTTGCTTATGAGGAAAATACCGGCACATCACTGGCAATGTGGTTGGAGTACAGGCACGGGATCAAGCCCCCATGAAGCCGATGTCATGCCGAGGATGGCGTAAGCCATCACCATGAAGCCGAACACGGCCTGCAGGCCGAACAGTGCATTGAATGCCAGGGTGAAGCGCACCAGCCGCCCTGAGCGCTCATCGTCGTTGATGAACAGCTGCGCCTGTGGCGTGCGATTCAGCTCTTGAACCTTGAGGCCGCTCTTCGCCAAGTGAAGAAGCCGGCGGCATCGGCTGTCCACCACCATGAAGGTCAAGGACAGGATCACCACGAAGCCGCCGAGCAACAAGAGCACCAAGGCGTGCGAACAACGGTCGAAGGCCGTGAACACGCCGCCATTGGCGAAGATCGAAAAGGCCACGAAAAAGTTGAAGGTCTTCAGCCGCTGATCGGCGTTGAACTTCCAATGTTCAAGCAGGTACTGGTCGTCAGGCATGCGGGGGTTCTACGCAGGCCTCATGTCAGTGCCATGCCCGGCCGATGGCTCTAACGGCCCATGGGGGCTGAGCAACGGCCGCCTCAGCACCACGTAAGCCTCACCAGAATGGCTTGGCCTCACCGAGTTGCTGGAGGCGCTGCTCGCAGTGCGAAGCGGTGTGAGCCTGATGGGCTGTTAGCCAGCCCACGCCGAACCAGGCGCGGGCGTCAATGTTTTCAGGAAATGGGCTACATGCTGGTGCCCGAACAGCGGCACAGCGCTGGCTTGTGTTGGATCTCGACTTCAACGCCAGTTCCACCTCGCTCAGGGCGAGTTCGCGGCCATGCGCTCGAATGAGGCCTTTGTCGAACGCGATCTCGACGGCGTCAGCCTTCAGCTGGCGCGTGTGGTGGCGCCGGGACCAGACTTGATGTCCGGATCGACGACTAGAAAATGACGTAGTCGATGGGCTTGAAGCTGCCGTTGTTGGACCCTTCGGCCGAACACGCTGTCAGGCCGCAGATCAGATCCATCTCTGCGCGCAGTTCAATGTAGTCGCCAGCCTTGGAGGTCGGTACATCCACGCTGAGGCGCCCGCCTTCATGGATGTTGACGTTCATGAAGATGTTGAACGTGGTGCCGATCCGTGTCGAGTCGATGCCGAAAGGCTCCAGCGCCAGACGCAGGTTCTCGAAGCAACTGGGGTGGTGGCCCACATGCTTGTAGAGAATCTTGAACATCTCCGGGCTGCAGGGCGTCAGCAGGAAATCGTGCTTCCTGACCGTATCCTTGATGATGGTGAACATCACCTGGCTGTCATTCGAATACAGCGGGTCCCCTTCCGTCAGGTAAATCTTGCTGGCGTAGTCCAGGCTTCGCCCGGAAGACAGTGCACAGCCGAAGTCGCCTTGCTTGACGGCGAAGAGATCGGCCACCTGCTCCCCCATCGGGTCAATCACGCGCAGCACCTGCCCCTTGCGCAACGCGAAGGCCGTGCCGCTTTGCGGCGGGATGCGTGTGGTCTTCCTGTCGATGACGTCGATGTCGGCGAATGTGTCGATCATGCTGTGTCCCCCTCGTGGGCATGGTGCTGGAAAGGGCAGCGCCAGTCAGTCGGGACGGCGCGTCCCGAGTATTGGCGGGCCTCGGATGTGGTGCCGAAATCGTCCAACATGGGGTTCATGGTGCCTTGGCTGGCGACGTCACGTGCGCGTATGGCCTTTTGCAGTTGGGTGTACTTGCCGTTGAGGCGCAGGGTTTCGAACTGATCGTGGCCGTTGAACACCAGGTAGGCTTCGCTCGCAGTGCGTCGAGCCATGCGTGAGGCGCTGGGGTTCAAGCCGACCACGTAGAACGCTCGCCCCCCGATGCTGAAGGAGAACTTGGGGCTGCCAGGATCCTTGCTCACGTTCTGGTCCCACTCGAAGTACTGGGCGTCCACGGTGTGCATGGCCTGCAGCTGGCGCCACAGCAGGCTCTCGAAATGCGCTTCGGTCAGGATCTGTGGGCCCCGGAACGCAGCAATGAAGCTGGTGAAGGGCTGGCTGCCCGACGCGAACTCGTGGCTGAACTCGTACAGGTCGTGGCACAGGCCCATCGCGGCTTCACGCGTGCCCAGGGCGTCGTAGATGCCCAGGCGGTAGGTCTTCCTGTTGAGCACGGAGCGCGCGGCCACGCACGCGAAATCGGCGCCCATCAGCTTGCTGACCAAGCGGTTGTGGATGGCTGTGGCATCCGCCGGGCAGGCGCGCCCGGGCGTCAATTCACGCTGCAGTCCGCCGACCTCAGGGACCAGGTAGCAGCTGTGGGATGCTGCCTGGGCGTCATCGTGCAGCGGGTTCCATGGGCGGACGGCTGTCGTCCAGGGTGGAGGGACTTCGAATCCGGGGTTGGGTTGAATGCGGGGGCAGTCTGTTCGATTTGTGGTCTGCGTGGCGGCTGACATGGGGTGACGATGGTTGACGACGATGCCATCCATTGGCATTCGGCATACCAGTCAGCCACCACTGACGGCCGCCGCCAGCGTTGTCCCACAGCAGGATGGCCGCTTGTCTTTCAGTCAGGAACGAGGGGCGGCATGCTGTGCTGCCTCCTGGAGGGCACGCGCCAACTCGTTCAGGTCATACGGCTTTCTCAGCACCACAACGTCGGTTTCCGGGGCCTTGGCGCTGTAGCCGGTGGCCAGAACCACTGGAATGGGCGGTGTCTGGGCCGCACACCACTTGGCCAGGTCGAATCCGTTGGTGAAGCCGGGCATCACGACATCGCTGAAGACGACGTCGAACATTCCCCCTTGCTGGATGCGCCCCTTGGCCTGGTCGGCGGTGACGCATTGGGTGACCGAATGGCCCATGTCCTCGATGGCGGGCAGCACCACCGAGGCGACGAGGGGGTCGTCTTCGACCATCAGCACCCTGAGCGCGCGGGACGAATCGGGCTTGTCGATCTCGCGGCTGGGCCTGAGGGCCGCAGGCACCGCTGTCGACGGAAGGAGCATCTGCACGGTGGTGCCGCTGCCTGGCTCGCTGATGATGTTGACGCTGCCGCCGGATTGGCGGGTGAATGACTGGACTTGCGGCAGCCCCAGCCCGGAGCCAGAGCCGACGGGCTTGGTGGTGAAGTAGGGGTCGAAGGCCTTTCGCAGGGTGTCCTCGTCCATCCCGGGCCCGGTATCGCGCACTTCCAGCACCACCAGGCGCACAGAGGCAGGGGCAGGCGTTGGATCGGCGCTCGCGCCAGCATCAAGGAAGGCGCGGATGCTGATCTCTCCCTGGCCCTGCATG
>CALAKR010000399.1 GCA_937923225.1 uncultured Aquabacterium sp.
TCACTTCACAGAACCGGCGGGCAACGAGTTTGCGGTGTGGTCGGATGCATCGACCTGAGCTGCCACGCCCAAAACCATCACATGCGCTTATTGAAAGCGTCCTGGGATCGCGCCTGGACACATCTGTCGCTGCAAGGTATCCCTGAGCAGTTCGATCGACTCATCAAGGCCTACGATGAGCCGCACCGCAGTTATCACACGCGGCAGCACCTGGAGGAATGCATCGGCCACTTCTCAAGGGTGGTCGATGTGGCGAATCGCCCTGGCGAAGTCGAGATCGCGCTGTTGTTTCATGATGCTGTCTACGATCTTCACGGCCCGGACAATGAACGTCGCAGCGCCGAATGGGCCCTTCAGGTCCTGACCCAGGCCGGAGCAACTGAGCCGGTGAAGGCACGCGTGCATGCACTCATCATGGCCACCCTGCACAGCGCCGTCCCCGCAGAGGCCGATCAGCAACTTCTCGTGGACATCGACCTGGCCATCCTGGGCGCCGCGCCAGCTCGGTTTCAGGAATACGACCGGCAGGTGGCCATCGAGTACAGCTGGGTACCCAGCGACGTATACAAGGTCAAGCGCAGGGAAGTCCTGAGCAGCTTTCTGGCGCGGCCGCACATCTACAGCACGGCACACTTCAGGGCCGAGCTTGAGGCCCAGGCACGGATCAACCTGCGCAGCGCCATCAGCTGACACCCACCCCGTATCCAACCATGCCTGAGCTGAAAACCACCCTTCTCTTCCTGGTCACCGCCGTCGCCGAGATCGTGGGCTGCTACCTGCCCAGCCTCTGGCTCACGCAGGGCCGCAGCATCTGGTGGCTGGTGCCCGGGGCGCTCAGCCTGGCGGCCTTCGCCTGGCTGCTGTCGCTGCACCCCGCAGCATCCGGGCGGGTGTATGCCGCCTACGGGGGCGTGTACATCTTCGTCGCTGTGATCTGGCT
Organism: uncultured Aquabacterium sp.; assembly: GCA_937923225.1. GTDB lineage: Bacteria > Pseudomonadota > Gammaproteobacteria > Burkholderiales > Burkholderiaceae_C > Aquabacterium. The sequence continues at coordinate 941 of CALAKR010000399.1, forward strand.
GTGGGCGGTCGATGGGATCCGCCCCACATCATGGGACATGCTCGGTGCTGCCGTGGCCATTGCCGGCATGGCCATCATCATGTTCGCCCCGCGGAACACCTGACATCGGTGCGCCGCTACACTGGCCCCACAGCATCCCGCCCCCGGAGGTTTCGCAGATGGCCATCAGCTGGTTGACCGTTCTTCAGGCCGTGCCATGGTCCGATGTGATCCGCAATGCGCCCAAGGTGGCCGAGGGCGCCAGCAAGCTGTGGGACACGGTGGGGCGCAAGGTGTCGTCCAGGCCGGCGCCGGCTTCCACAACGGCACAGCCCCCTGCATCACCACTGGACACCCGCGTGGCCACGCTGGAAGCCACAGTGGCGGATCTGCATGCGCAGATGATGGCCTCGTCGCAGTTGATCAAGGAGCTGGCCGAGCAGAACACGCAGCTGATCCGGCGCGCCGAGATCAACCGTGTGCGCACGCTGTGGCTGGCAGGCGTGGTGGCGGTGCTGGGTGTGGCCGTGGCTGTGCTGCTGTTTGGCGGCACCGGGCGCTGAGCGCTCGGCGCAACCCCAGGATCAGGCCGCAGCCATCACCACACGTGGCTCGCTCGTGGCCCGGCCCGCGAAATCCGTCCAGCACTGGCGCGTGAAGTCATAGAGCTTGCAGGCCCGCGCGGTATCGAAGTACCACCCCCACGAGAAGCGCTGGATGATGATGCGTTCGGGCAGCAGATGCTCCAGCATGGCCTGGGCGCTCTTGAGCTTGTACAGCGGGATGCTCATGTCCACGTGGTGCGCCGTGTGCTCCATGATGTGGTGCATCAGCGCGCCGATCTTCACGGGGAAGGTCAGGTGCACGGTGGTTGACACGAAGGGCTGGGCCCGTTGCCAGGCGGCGCGGTCGTCATGCCATTGCACACGCACGTGCGTGTGGTGGCCGTAGATCACGAAGCCCATCATCGTGAACCAGAACAGCAGCGGCACGACAAAGCCGATCAGGCCCAGCAGCCACACGGACTGGCCCGTGGCGATGGCCGCCCACACGATGCCGCCCAGCCACAGCGCCGCAAAGCCGCTCACCAGCAGGCAGTCGCGCGTGAAGATGGGGCGGTGCGTGCCACCGGACGAGGCCTGGCTAGGGAACATCATCTTCTTCCACCAGATCTCGATCATGTAGTACAGGCCTGGGCCCCAGCCGCTGCGGTACAGGCGCTCCATGAAGCGGCGGCCCGGCGACAAGGCCTGGTACTCGGCCTGCGTGAGCGGCGCCCACACGAAATCCACACCTTTGAGGTTGGTGAAGCCGTGGTGCACCGTGTTGTGCCCCATGTCCCACAGGCTGTAGGCCGTGAGCGAGGGCAGGAAGGCGATGCGGCCCAGCCAGCGGTTCAGGCGCCGGTGCGGCGTGAGGCTCTGGTGGCAGGCGTCGTGCCCGATGATGAACAGGCGCCCGACCACGAAGCCGGCCAGCAGCCCGCTGAGCAGCTTGAGCCACAAGGGTTTGAAGAAGACCGTGGCGGCCAGCGCGGTGCCCAGCAGCACGTAGTCCACGCACAGCAGCAGCACGGCATAGGCGGTGGTGCGCTCCACCAGCGGCACCAGCCATGAGCGGATCACCTTGCGGTGCGGCAAGGGGGCCTGGGGCGACAGCGGTTGCGGCTGCGTGGCCGCGAAAGCGGGGGTATCGGTATCGGATGGGTGCGACATGGCCAAAGACGCCGGCGAAGGCGCCAGTCAGGACGACAGGCGGCACCGTAGCAAAGCCTTGTGAAGCACTTGTGACGGGGATCAAGCTTCGCGCCATTTCCCCGCCGGATGCAACGCTCGCTTGATCACACCACGGGATGGCGCCCGGCGCCATCATCGACCCCGGCGGCAACCTGGCCTATGGCGAGCTGTACCTGGGCATGTCGCGGCATTTCCCGCCCAATCGGCTGTCGGCGATCCTGGCCTCGCATGCCGATCCGGACATCATCGCCTCGCTGGACCGCTGGATGACCGCCACGTCGGACGCAAAACTGTACGTGTCGACCCTGTGGGAGCGTTTCGTGCCGCACTTCTGCAAGCCGGGCAAGACCACGGGCCGCATCGTGGGCATCCCGGACCGGGGCATGCGCATCCCCATCGGCGCCACCCACCTGCTGGCCCTGCCTGCGCACTTCATGCACGCCGAAGGCAACTTCCAGTTCTACGACCCGATCAGCCGCATCCTGTTCTCGGGCGACCTGGGTGTGTCGATGCTCGACGGGGCGCAGGCCACACGCGCCATCCGTTCGCTCAGCCCCATGCCGCCAGGGATGGAGGCTTTTCACCGGCGCTACATGGTGTCCAACAAGATCCTGCGGCTGTGGGCGCGCATGGTACGCACGCTGCCCATCGACGTGATCGCGCCGCAGCATGGCGCGCCCCTGGTGGGCGAGGCCGTGGAGCAGTTCATCGACTGGGTGGAGACGCTGGCCTGCGGCGTGGACCTGATGGACGAGTCGATCTACACCGTGCCCCTCTGACTGTAAGCAGCCCACCCGTGGACAATGCAGGGCATGAAGCCCAAAGTGCAGTTCCGCCTGCGTGTCTACCGCGACAGCACCATCGCCATCGGCCCCGGCAAGGTGGCGCTGCTGGAGGCCATTGCCGCCACGGGGTCGATCTCGGGCGCGGCGCGCGAGTTCGGCATGTCGTACCGGCGGGCCTGGGTGCTGGTCGATGAGATGAACCGTGCGCTCACCTCCCCGGCCGTCGACACCGCCACGGGCGGCGCCCACGGCGGCGGCGCCACGCTCACCGAGGTGGGCCAGGCCATCGTGACGCGCTACCGGGCCATCGAGGCCAAGGCCGCCGAGGCCGCTGCCAAGGACATCGCCGCGCTGTCTCGCCTCATCCGCGACTGAACCCCTAAAGCCGCTGAAACGCCCAGCCGCTGAAAGCCCTCGGGCAGCGCTGTATCATCATGAACATAACGGCCTCAGCCCACAAGGCAGGCCGCCTGCCAATCCGGGCCGCTACTTCCGGCCCCGCCAAAGGAGTTCTCCATGAAGATCTGGAACCGCACACGCCATGTGGCCGTGGGTGTCTGCCTGGCTTTGGGTGCCAGCCTGACCTGGGCCGACGAGGTGCAGGTGGCCGTGGCCGCCAACTTCGCCGCGCCGTTCCAGAAGATCGCTGCCAACTTCGAAGCGGCCACCGGGCACAAGGCCGTGGCCATCGTGGGCTCCACCGGCAAGTTCTACACACAGATCAAGGCCGGCGCCCCCTTCGAGATCCTGCTGGCCGCCGATGACGAGACCCCGCGCAAGCTGGTGGACGAAGGCCTGGCCGTGAAGGGGCGGACCTTCACCTACGCCACCGGCAAGCTGGTGCTGTGGAGCACCAAGCCCTATGGCGTCGATGCCCAGGGCGAGGTGCTCAAGAAGGCCGGCTTCCAGCACTTGGCCATCGCCAGCCCCAAGCTGGCGCCCTACGGGGCCGCCGCCGTCGAGACGCTCAAGGCCCTGGGGCTGTACGACAGCCTGTCGACCAAGATCGTGCAGGGCGAGAGCATCGGCCAGGCGCACCAGTTCGTGTCCACCGGCAACGCGGAACTGGGCTTCGTGGCCTTGTCGCAGGTGGCCCCGCCCGACAAGCCCGCCGTGGGCTCGATGTGGGTGGTGCCTGCCAAGCTCTACACGCCCATCCTGCAGGATGCGGCGCTG
>CALAKR010000400.1 GCA_937923225.1 uncultured Aquabacterium sp.
CCTGGGCCCCGAAGGCTGGCAAGTACGTGCCCGTGCGCGACCTGCCCGTCTACAAGCGCCAGTTCTTCCGCGAGAACGTGCTGGGCTCGAACGCCGCCACCGGTGCCACCGCTGGCAAGACCCTGTTTGAAGACGCCAACATCCGCCTGTGGACCCTGGACGACGAGGTGGTCATCGCTTCGATCAAGTCCAAGATGCACACCATCTCGGCCGAAGTCACCGCTGGCCTGACCAAGGGCCTGGAACTGGCCGAAGCCGGCTACAAGGGCCTGGTGATCTGGTCGCAAGACGGTCCGTTCTCCGCCGGCGCCGACCTGCAATCGATGATGCCTGCCTTCATGCAGGGCGGCGGCAAGGCCATCGCCCCGTTCGAGAAGCAGCTGCAGGACTTCATGCTGAGCCTGCGCTACAGCAATGTGCCTTCGGTGGCCGCCGTTCACGGCCTGGCCCTGGGTGGTGGTTGCGAGCTGGCCGTGCACGCCTCCAAGCGCGTGGCCGCCATGGAAAGCTATGTGGGTCTGGTCGAAGTCGGCGTGGGCCTGATCCCCGGCGGCGGTGGCCTGGCCTACCTGGCCCGCCGTGCCGCCGAGCAGCTCGAAGGCTCCAAGGGCGTGTCGGGTCAGGTCGGTGGCGACCTGATCGGCTTCGTCAAGGAAGGCTTCCAGGCTGCCGCGATGGCCAAGGTGGCGACCTCCGCCATCGAAGCCCGCAAGTACGGCTTCCTGCTGGACAGCGACGTGATCGTGCCCAACAAGGACGAGCTGCTGTACGTGGCGATCGCCCAGGTCAAGGCCATGTTCGAGTCGGGCTACCGCGCCCCGGCCAAGCGCACCTTCCCGGTCGCCGGCCGCAACGTGAAGGCCACGCTGCAGTCCACGCTGATCAACATGCGTGACGGCGGCTTCATCTCGGCCCATGACTACTACATCAGCTCGGCGATTGCCGATGTGCTGACCGGTGGCGACGTGGACTACGGCACGCAAGTGACCGAGGAATACCTGCACGCCCTGGAGCGCAAGCACTTCTGCACGCTGCTGGACAACCCCAAGACGCAAGAACGCATCATGGGCATGCTGTCCACCGGCAAGCCCGTCCGCAACTGATCGATCGGAGCATTCAACATGACTCAACTTCGTGACGCCTACATCGTCGCCGCCACCCGCACCCCGATCGGCAAGTCTGGTCGTGGCGTGTTCAAGAACACCCGCCCGGACGACCTGCTGGTGGCCGTGATCAAGAGCGCGCTGTCGCAAGTGCCCACGCTGGACCCCGCTGCCATCGAAGACGCCATCATCGGCTGCGCGATGCCCGAGGCCGAGCAAGGCATGAACGTGGCCAAGATCGCCACGCTGCTGTCGGGCCTGCCCAAGACCGTGGCCGGTGCCACCGTGAACCGTTTCTGCGCCGCCGGCATCACCGCCGTGTCCATGGCCGCCGACCGCATCCGCGTGGGTGAGGCCGAGGTCATGATCGCCGGTGGTGTCGAGTCGATGTCCATGGTGCCGATGGGCGGCAACAAGCCGTCCTTCAACCCCGAGATCGTCAATCACGACGAGAACGTGGGCATCGCCTACGGCATGGGCATGACCGCCGAGAAGGTGGCCGAGCAGTGGAAGGTGACCCGTGAAGAGCAGGACGCCTTCGCGGTCGAATCCCACCGCCGCGCCATCGCCGCGCAAGAGGCTGGCTGGTTCAAGGCCGAAACCACCCCGATCGAGATCGAGGTGCGCACGCCCAACCTGGAAACGGGTGAAGTGACGGTCACCAAGAAGACCATCACCAAGGACGAGGGCGCCCGCCCCGACACCAGCCCCGAAGGCCTGGCCAAGCTGCGCCCCGTGTTCGCCGCCAAGGGCAGCGTCACGGCCGGCAACAGCTCGCAAACCTCCGACGGCGCTGGCTGCCTGATCCTGGCGTCCAAGGAAGCCTGCGAGAAGTACGGTCTGAAGCCGCTGGCCCGTTTCGTGAGCTTCGCCGTCAAGGGCGTGCCGCCTGAAATCATGGGCATCGGCCCGATCGAAGCCATCCCCCTGGCCCTGAAGTACGCCGGCCTGAAGGCCTCGGACCTGGACTGGATCGAGCTGAACGAAGCGTTCGCCGCCCAATCCCTGGCCGTGCTGAAGGACCTGGACGCCAAGGGCTACGTGCTCGACCGCGCCAAGGTGAACCCGATGGGCGGCGCGATCGCCCTGGGCCACCCGCTGGGCGCCACCGGCGCCATCCGTGCCGCCACCGTGGTGCACGGCCTGCAGCGCACCGGCGGCAAGTACGGCATGGTGACGATGTGCATCGGCACCGGCCAAGGTGCTGCTGGCATCATCGAACGCCTCTGATCGTTCATTCGCGACGGCCATGAGCCTTGCAGGAAAGCCCGCCACCGTGCGGGCTTTTTTCTGGGCCATGCCTTGTGACTTCAGCCATTGCACGGAGCGCGTATGGGCTTTCAGGCACTGACGATCACCACCGACGACGGCGTGGCACTGGCGGCACGGGCGTATGAGCCTGACGGTCGTGACGCCCCGCCACGGCGCGCCGTGCTGATCTCGCCCGCGATGGGCGTGGGCCAGCGCTTCTACGAGGCCTTCGCCACCTGGCTGGCGGGGCAGGGTGTGGCGGTGCTGACCTTCGACTTCCGCGGCATGGGCGATTCGGCCCCGGCGCGTCTGCGCGGCTTCAAGGCCAGCATCACCACCTGGGCCACGCAGGATCAGCCGGCCGTGGTGCGCGAGCTGGTGCGCCGCTGGCCCGGTGTGCCTTACAGCTACCTGGGCCAAAGTCTGGGTGGGCAGATCTTCGGCATGCTCGATGGGCACACGCATTTCGACCGCATGCTCACGGTGGCCAGCGGCAATGGCCATGTGGCGCTGAACGCCCCGCAGGTGCGCCGCACCGCGCCACTGCTGTGGTGGTTGCTGGCGCCGGTGGGCATCGCCGTGGCGGGCTACTTCCCGGGCAAGCGCCTGGGCGCGGTCGGTGACATGCCGGCTGGCGCGATGTGGCAGTGGCGCCGCTGGTGCCTGCACCCTGAATACCTGGGCTCCGAAGGCGCGCACATGCGTGAACGCTATGCGCAGGTGCGCACGCCCATCCGTGCCGTGATCCTGGAAGACGACGAGCTGGTCTCGCCCGAGGGCATTCGCCGCCTCTACAAGCTCTACAGCCAGGCCCCTGTACAGTTCGAATCATTGACGCCGAAGACCCTGGGCCTCAAGCGCATCGGCCATTTCGGCGTGTTCCAGTCGCACGCGAAGACGGTGCTGTGGCCGCGCGTGCTGCACTGGCTGGACGCTTGAACAAAGCGACGCGCGCACATCAACATCTCCACTGAATTTCCCCGAGGAGTACATCCATGTCCGACGACATCCTGGTCCATCGCGAAGGCGCGGTGCTGACGCTGACCTTCAACCGCCTCGACAAGAAGAACGCCATCACGGCGGCCATGTACACGGCGCTGGCCGATGCGCTGGTGGCTGCGGTCGATGACGACGCCGTGCGCGCCGTCGTCATCCAGGGCCACGAGCAGATCTTCACCGCCGGCAACGACCTGCAGGACTTCAAGGAGCGCCCGCCCGTGAACACGGATGCCGGCCCGGCCCCGGTGTTCCGCTACCTGGAAGCCATGCGCACCTTTCCCAAGCCCATCGTGGCGGCCGTGGCCGGCCCGGCCGTGGGCATTGGCACGACCTTGCTGCTGCACTGCGACCTGGTCTATGCGGGTGACAACGCGGCCTTCAGCCTGCCCTTCGTGAACCTGGGCCTGTGCCCCGAGGCCGGCTCCAGCGAGCTGCTGCCCCGCCTGGTGGGCTATGCCCGCGCCGCCGAGAAGCTGATGCTGGGCGAGGCCTTCTACGCCGAAGAGGCGCTGGACATGGGCCTGATCAGCCGCATCCTGCCGCCGCACGAGGTGAACGGCTTCGCGCAGGCGCAGGCCCGCAAGCTGGCCGACAAGCCCTCGGCCTCGCTGCGCATCACCAAGCAGCTGATGAAGAAGGGCAACGACGCCTCGCTCAAGGCGATCATGGACGATGAGCTGGTGCAGTTCGGCCAGCTGCTGCGCGGCCCGGCCGCCAAGGAGGCGATCAGCGCCTTCATGGAACGCCGCAAGCCGGATTTCTCGAAGTTCTGATCGGCCTCAACCCAGCGCGTCGGCCGTGGCGGGCCGGGCTGTGCCGTCCTGTGTGCCGCGTATGTGCGCCACCACGCGCGCCAGACGCTCCAGCTCGGTGGGCGCCGCGCGCTCCACACGCACCGTCATCTCGCGCTCCAGCTCGCGCAGGCGCCAGTTGATCTCGCGCAGCACCAGGGCCAGCTCCATGTGCAGGCCCTGGTTGTCCAGGTGCTCGCGCAGGTCCTGCGGGGCGCGGGTGTCCACGCCGGTGCTGGCCAGGGCCTTCTGGATGCTGTCGAAGCGGCCAAAGGCCTGCTTGGTGAGCTGCTTGAAGACCTCGCTGGAGGTCTGCACCTCCACCATCAGCAGCTCGCGTGCTTCGGCCAGGCGCTGCACATAGCTGGCTGTGGCCTCGGCCTTGCGCAGGGTGTCGTCCACGCTGGGCAGGGGCACGATGGTCTGCACCAGTTCGCCCACCTCGCACTGGCGCACGGTCTGGTCAACCACGTCGATCAGTTCGCGTTCGTACTCGCCGGGGATGAGCTTGACGGCCACGTCGGCGCGCAGCAGCGGCGACATGCGCGTGGACTTCATGCTGCCCAGCAGCTCGCTCAGGGCCAGCATCTGGTGGTCCAGCGACAGGGCATCGCCCATCAGGCCGCGCGGGTAGCCGAAGCCGTCGAGCCGCTCATGGTGGGTCAGCACCAGTTCGGCCACCACCTTGCCCATGCCGGGCATGTCTTTCAGCACGCGCCAGCCGACCACGGGGTGTGCGGCCACATGCTTCCATTGCTCGGGCTTGAGTTGCACGCCTTGTTCGCGCTGCAGGTAGCTGGGCTCGATGTAGAGCTCGCCCACGTCGTGGCACAGGCCGGCCTGCAGGAACTGCGAGGCGGTGGTGCGGGTGCGCGGTGATTTGAGGCGCAGCGACAGCCCCAGGGCCAGCAGGGCCACGGCCATGGCATGGCGCAGCTTGTCGTCGCCGGAGCCATGGAACACCGTGACCAGCGACTGCATGGGCGCACCCATGGGCATCTGCTTGAGCGCTTGCAGGGCCTCGGCGCGCAGGCC
>CALAKR010000401.1 GCA_937923225.1 uncultured Aquabacterium sp.
GCTGTTGCTGCCCGCCTGACAGCTGCGAGGGCAGGCGCCCGGCCAGTGCGCCCAACTGCACCTGCTCGATCACCTTGTCGGCTTCATACAAGCGGGTCTTCTTGTCCACGCCACGGGCGCGCAGCGAGAAGGCCACGTTCTCGCGCACCGTGAGGTGGGGGAACAGCGCGTAGTTCTGGAACATCATGGCCGTGCCGCGTTCGCGCGGCGACTGGCCCAGCACGTTCACGCCGTCGATCAGGATGGCGCCTTCGCTGGGTGTCTCGTGCGCGGCGATCATGCGCAACATCGTGGTCTTGCCGCAGCCGCTGGGGCCCAGCAGGCAGCAGTAGGTGCCGGGCTCGATGCGCAGGTCGATGCTGTCGACGGCGGTGTTGCCATCGGCGTAGCGTTTGGTCAGGCCAGCGAGCACGATGCCGCCGCTGGCAGTCGTGCTGCGGGGCGTGGTGCTTGCGGCGGTGTCGGGCGTGGCCGCCAGCGGGCTGGCGGGCGGAATGGAGGTAAGGGCTTCAGGGATCATGCGATGCTCGCGTCGATGCTGTGGTGGGTGTGCTTTGAGGGGCCGGCGGGCTCAATGGCCGCCGTGGCCTGCGCCTGTCGAGCGGCGCCGCTGGATCAAGGTGATGGCGCCCAGCGCCAGGCCGATGATCAAGAACGAGATGCCGGTGGTGACGGTGCCCAGCGCGTAGATGGAGGGCGAGGTCACGTTCTGCGTCATGCTCCAGATCTCGATGGGCACGGTGTTGCTGGGGCCGGCGGTCTGCAGCGTGCGGGCGAACTCGTCGTACGACAAGGTGAAGCCGAACAGCGCGATGGCGATGATCCCGGGCAGCAGGATGGGCAGCACCACCATGCGCAGGGTCTGGGCGGGCGAGGCGCCCAGGTCGCGAGCGGCTTCTTCCAGCGCGGGGTTGAAGCGGCCGAACACGGCAAAGGTGATCAGCACGCCGAAAGGCAGCGTCCATGACAGCTGCGAGCCCAATGCCGAGCTGTACCAGTTGGTCTCCCAGCCGAACAGGTTGAACATCAGCCCGATGCCGATGCCCAGGATGTAGCCCGGGGCCGTGAGCGCGATGATCACCGCGTAGAACACGGCGCTGCTGCCCTTGACCTGCTTGCGAAAGCCCAGCCCTGCCGCCACCGAGAACAACACGGTGACCAGCGTGACGACCAATGCAAGCGGGATGGAACGCGAGACCGCACCGCCGATGTCGCCATTGGTGCCTTCCCACAGCTGGTGGAACCAGTAGGTGCTCACGCCCCGCATCGGGAACGAGAGCGCGCCCTGCGGTCCCTGGAAGGACAGCACGTACATGCACAGCATGGGGCTGTAGAGGAACAGCACGTAGGCGGCGAACAGACCGGCCAGCACGTAGAAGGTCCAGGGGCGGCGGTCGGCATCGGCGCGGCGCTGGGCGCGCTGCAGGGCGCGGGAAGTGGTGTCTGTGGGGGATGCAGTGGTGGTGCTCATGATGGTTCCTGTATGGATGGGGCTCAGCGCGTCTGCACCAACTCCTTGCGCACATCGATGAAGCGGCCGGCCAGGGCCACCAGGGCGGTCAGCACCACCAGCAGCACGACGGCGCTGGCACTGGCCTGCGGGAAGAGCAGGGTGGAGACGCTGTCGTACATGGCCGAGACCACCGAGGCCGAGCCGCCGCCGCTCATCACCTTGACGACGTAGAAATCGCCCATCACCAGCGTGACCACGAAGATGGAGCCCAGCGCGATGCCCGATCGACACAGGGGCAGCACCACCTGCACCATCGTCTCGATGCGGCTGGCCCCGGCGTCATGCGCGGCTTCGAACAGGCTGCGGTCGATACGGCTCATCGCGTTGAAGATGGGTACGATCATGAAGATGGTGAACAGGTGCACGTAGGCCAGCACAACCGCGAAATCGGAGTACAGCAGGAAGCGCAGCGGCTCGTTGATCACGCCGATCGCCATCAGTGAATCGTTGACCACGCCGTGCTGCCCCAGCATGGGCAGCCACGAGATCATGCGGATCACGTTCGATGTCCAGAACGGCACCGTGCACACCAGGAACAGGCCGATGGCGATGGTACGGTTGCGCACGTGAAAGACCAGAAAGTAAGCGATGAAGAAGCCCAGCACGGCCGTGATGGCCCAGGTCAGCACGGCGAACTTGGCCATCTGCAGGTAGAGCTGCACCGTGAGGCCGCTGGTCAGCACGTTGTGGTAGTTCTCGAAGCTGAAAGCAGGCGTGAGTCCGAAGCCATCGGATTGGAAGAAGCTGACGATGAAGACGAACGCCAGCGGCGCCGCCACGAAGAGCAGCAGCACCAGCGACAGTGGCGCCAGTTGCAGGTAAGGCTTGAAACGGTCGAACATGGGCATGCCCCGCGTGTGCGTTGCGAAAGAAATCGAAAAGGAAAAGGGCGGGGTGGCGGTTACGGGCGCCGCCCCGCGTTCAGGCGTCTGACAAGGGTCAGGCGGCCTTGAACTCGTTCCAGCGCTGGACCATGTACTGGTTCTCGTCCATCACCGTGTTCCAGCAGGCGATGTTGGAGAAGCGCTGGGCCAGCGAGCCGCCGTCACGCACCGAGCCCGGTTGTGCAATGGCGATGCCGTGTGAGCTCTTGACCACTTCGGTGGCGGGCTGGCCCATGTACCAGTAGTTGAACTCGGCCGGCGTCATGTGCTTCTGGGCGGTGCGCGGCACGGGGCTGTAGTAGCCGTGGCGGGCCACGTAGGCGCCCTGCCAGCCGGAGTAGTACCAGTTCAGGTATTCATAGGCGGCATCGAGCTTCTTGCCGGTGAGGTGCTTCATCAGGCCCATGCCGTTGCACCAGCCACGGTAGCCTTCCTTGCCGTTGGGCTTGATGCCCACGGGCGCGTAGATGCAGGGCATGCCTTTTTCCAGCACGGCCGTCACGGCGGGCGACCACATCGACTGGATGAAGACCTCGCCGCTGGCCATCAGCTCCACCGATTGCTCGAAGGTGCTCCACGAGGCGCGGAAGTGGCCCTGCTTCTTGAGCTCGATCAGCGCGGCGATCGTGATGTCGATCTCCTTGCGCGTCATGTTGCCCTTGTTGCCGTAGACCAGGTCACCGCGCGATTCCAGTGCCTGGGCCGCGTCCATGATGCCAATGTTGGGGATGTCGAGGATGGCGGCGCGGCCCTTGAACTTCGGGTCGATCAGGTCCTTCCACTCGGTCACTTCGCGGCCGACCTTGTCGGGGCGGTAGCCCAGCGAATCGGCGTTGAACACCTGGGGCAGGAAGGTCAGGTACTGCTGGCGGCCTTCCAGGATCTTGGTGGCCTTCGGGCCGTCGGTGTACATCACCTCATACGGCGAGATGCCCTGGCGCGAGATCTTGCGGCCTTCGTAGACGCCGGTGGTGAAGATGGGCAGGATGCCGTCGAACTCCTTGATCTTCTTGGAATCGATGCCCTGGATGATGCCGCGGGCCATGGCCACCTTGACCTGCCAGCCTTCCATGTCGGCGATGTCCACGCTGTTGGGCTGCGTGACAAAGCGGGTGATCGAGGCGGAGGTGTCCAGGTTCTGGGTCTGCACCTTGAAGCCCAGGTCCTTGGAGGCCTGCTCGGCGATGGCGCGCTGCACCGCATAGGACACGCCGATGTGGCGCAGCGTGATGTCCTTGATCTCGCGCTTCATGATCTGCGGAAAGCCCGCGATGGGCGTGGCCGCGAGGGCGGCGCCGGCGGCACCGGCTGCAGCGGCCTTGAGCATGCCGCGGCGCGAGGTGTCGATGGTGGTGTCCTGTGTCGTGCCTTCAGTGGCGGCGATGGTGGACGTGGAAGGCTGCTTGTCGTCGCTCATGGGATGGTGCTCCTGGGGCCTGGCGCTGTGGTCCGGAACCGCTCCGAACCGTTGGACCCAGTGTCTGGTGATGCCCTTATCCGCTCAATACGCTGGATCGCGAACGCGTAGCGACCACGTAGATGCGTTTGCCTGCGTGCTCATGGTGTGTCGAAGGCGCGGTTGAGCACCAGCGATGCGGCAGCCGTGCGTGTCTCCACGTGCAGCTTGGCGAACACGTGCTGCAGGTGCTTGTCCACCGTGCGCGGGCCCATGCCCAGGATGTCGCCCACATCGCGGTTGGTCTTGCCCAGGGCCACCCAGTGCAGCACCTCGGCCTCACGCGTGGTCAGGCCGAAGGCCTGGGCCAGCACGGCGGGCTCGGGCACGCTGGCGTGGCGGCGCACCAGCAGCGTCAGGGCCTGCGCATCGCCGGCCAGGCGAGACAGGCTCAGGTGGCTGCCGTCGACCACGATGCGAAGGCTCTCGTTCTGGGGGGCATCGCTGCGGCCCTGCAGCCAGTCCACCACGTGGGGCGGCAGGCACCCACCGTCGTCAAGGCAGCTTTGCAGCCAATCACTGGCGGAGGGGGATAGCCAGCGCAGGCGGCCATCCGGTGTGGTGGACAGCATCGCGTGGCCTGTCGCATCCACCGCCTGCTGCGCATGCACGGCCAGGCGGGCGTTGCGCAGGTGCGTGGCCATGCGCGCCAGCAGGGCGCTCGTCTCGATGGGCTTGGTCACGTAGTCGACACCGCCCGCGCGAAAGCCCTCCACGATGTGGTCGGCATCGGTCAGGCCCGTCATGAAGACGACCGGGATGTGCGCGCTCAGCGGGTCGGCCTTCAGGCGTCGGCAGGTCTCGAAGCCGTCCATCTCGGGCATCACGGCGTCCAGCAGCACCACATCGGGCTTGAGGCGCGCCACGCGGGCCAGGGCGGTGGGGCCATCGGTGGCCACCAGCACGCGGTAGCCGGCCTGGTCCAGCGCCTCGTGCAGCATGGCCAGGTTCTCGGGCGCGTCGTCCACGATCAGCACCAGGGCGGTTTCGTCGGTGGCGGGGCGGGGCAGCACGGGGGTGTCGGTCGCGATCATGGGGAGGTCGCTCCTTGTGGGGTAAGAGGCGCGGCGCTGGTGGGGCCGCTGTCGGCGGCCAGGTCGTCCACGGCCAGGGCATAGCTCTGCAGGTCGAAGCGCTGCACGTGGCCGCGCAGTACGGCGGTGGTGGCGGCGTAGGCCGTGTCCAGGCGGTCGATCTCGTCGAGCTTCTCCAGGATGCCGCGCACATAGCCCATCTCGCCCAGTTCACGCAGCACGGCCAGGCTGTCGTCGGGCAACTGGTCGCTGCCGTTGGCTTGGGGCATGGCAGCGGCATCGGGGGGCTCGGTGGTGAACCACGTCAGGTCCAGCCGGGTGCGGATGCGTTCGAGCAGGTCATCGACCTTGAAGGGCTTGATGATGAAATCTTCGCGGCCGATGCCCAGTTCATCTTGCGGATCCATGTGGAAGGCGTTGGCCGACACGATCAGGATGGGCGCCTGGCTGATGTGGTTGGCGCGCAGCAGGCGGGCGGTCTCCCAGCCGTCCAGCCCGGGCATGTCGATGTCCATCAGGATCAGGTCGGGGTTGACCTGGCCGGCGATGCGCAGCGCATCCAGCCCCGAGGCGGCTGGCGACACGCTGAAGCCCAGCGGCTCCAGCAGATCGCAGGCCAGTTGGCGGTCCACGGCGGCATCGTCCACCACCATCAGGCGGCGGCGCTCGCCGTGGTAGCCGCTGATGTGGTGGGGCAGGGGCGGCAGGTCGGCGGCCTGCGGGTGCAGGATCGCCGGCAGGAACAGGCGCACCGTGAAGGTCGAGCCCACGCCCACCTGGCTGCGCACGCTGAGCTCGCCGCCCATCATGTCGGTCAGCATGCGCGAGATGGTCAGGCCCAGGCCCACGCCGCCCACGGCCGCGGTGGGGCTGTCGCTGCGGTCCACGCGCTCGAAGGGCTGGAAGATGCGGTCCAGGTCTTCGGTGGGGATGCCGGGGCCGGAATCCTGCACCTCCATCACGGCGATCTCGCTGGCGTACTCCACGCGGAAGGATACGCGCCCGCTGGGCGTGTACTTGAGCGCGTTGCCCAGCAGGTTGATCAGGATCTGCGCGATGCGCTTGCGGTCGCCGCGTACAGCGGGTGGCAGGCGGTGCGTGGCGCGGTACTCGAAGGCGATGCCCTTGCGGCGCGCCTCCAGCTGGAACATGTCCGAGAGCTGGTTGAGAAAATCGCCCAGCGGGATCTCGCTGTTGACCAGGCGCAGGCGGCGTGTCTCGATGCGGGCGATGTCGAGCAGGCCATCGATCAGCGAGACCACGTGGTCGCCGCTCTGGCGGATCACCTCCAGCGCGGCGCGACGGTGTGCGGGCAGGCCCTGTTCGCGCTCCAGGATCTGCGCGTAGCCCAGGATGCTGTTGAGCGGTGTTCGCAGCTCGTGGCTGATGTTGGTCAGGAAGCGGCTCTTGGCCAGGTTGGCCTGGTCGGCGGCCTGTCGTGCGGCCTGCAGTTGCTTGTCGGTCACCTCGTGGGCCTGGATCTCGTCCATCAGCAGGGTGGCCTGGCGGTTGGATTCGTCCTGCGCTACGCGGCGGCTGTCACTCGAGAGCAGCAGCCAGCACACGCCGATGGCCATCACCAGCAACAGCAGCGCACACGTGATCTTGATGTTGATGAGGTTCCAGTGCGCGGGCGAGCCGGGGGCCAGCTCGAACAGGATGTGCGCTTCCTGCGAGACGATGAAGGACAGCACCGCGCCCAGCACCAGGGCCAGGATGGACAGGCACAGCAGGTAGTGCATGCGCCGGTTCAGCTCGGTGCCGAACAGCTTGGGCGCGAACTGCTTGAGCTTGTTCCCCACCTGCCGCGCCAGACTGGCCTCGGCTGGTTTGCAGACGTCTTCGCAGCGGGCATCGAGCGAGCAGCACAGCGAGCAAATGTTGCAGCCGTAGGCGGGGCAGTGGGCCATGTCCTCGGCCTCGTACGGCTTCTCGCAGATGCCGCAGTTGACCAGGCTGGCCGGCTTGAACGGTGCCTGCTGCCGCGCGATGTAAAAGCGGCCCTTGGTGATCCAGGCCACCAGCGGTACGCAGCAGAAGGACACGCCGAAGCCGATCACCATGCTGCAGGCCTGCGCCGGCCGGCCGAACACGCCCACGAAGGCGGCCAGGGCCAGCGCCGTGCCCAGGGCCAGGGATACGAAGCCCACCGGGTTGATGTCGTACAGGTGAGCGCGGCGGAACTCGATGCCCGGCGGGCTCAGGCCCAGCGGTTTGTTGACCACCAGGTCAGCCACCAGCGCGCCGATCCAGGCCACGGCGAAGTTGGCATAGAAGCCAAGCAGGCCTTCGAGCACCTCGAAGATGCCAACCTTGATCAGCGCCACGCCGATCAGCACGTTGAACACCAGCCACACCAGCCGGCCCGGGTGCGCGTGTGTGAGCCGCGAGAAGAAGTTGGACCAGGCCAGTGAGCCCGCGTAGGCATTGACCACAATGATCTTGACCTGCGAGACGATCACGAACAGGCAGGTGAAGCCCACGATCCAGGCTGGATCACCGAACACCTGCGCGTAGCCGCCCAGGTACATCTGCACCGGTTTGATCGCATCGGCTGGCGCCACGCCCTGGCGGATCACCAGAAAAGCCAGCACCGCGCCGCCCAGCATCTTGGCCGCACCCAGCACGATCCAGCCGGGGCCGGCGGCCATCAGGGCCACCCACCACTTCCAGTGCTTGCGGCCCTTCTGCGGTTCGGGCATGAAGCGCAGAAAGTCCACCTGCTCGCCGATCTGCGCCACCATCGAGGCCACCACCACGGCGGCCGAGCCCATCATCAGCCAGTCGAAGTGCCCGTCGTTGATGCCGTAGGAGGCGGTCATCAGCCCCTGCAATTGCGGCGGCTGCTTGATCCAGAGGTAGACGTAAGGCAGCAGCAGG
>CALAKR010000402.1 GCA_937923225.1 uncultured Aquabacterium sp.
GCACCAGATCGGCCGACCCCACGTACACGGCCTCATAGCCCAGCACCTCCTGGGTGGTCGGGTCGCGCAGCGGCTTGGGTTCGCGGAAAAGGCGGAACTCACGACGCCCCTGGGTATCGCCACGGATGTAGGCCGTCTCGCCACGCGACACGATCACGCGGCCTTCCTGGGTGGCCACCACGCGGGGCGCGTTGAGCAACTCGTTGCTGTCATTGAAGATGACGGCTTCGTTGAAGAAGGGCTCCAGCAGGTGCAGGGGCACCGTGGTGATGGCCTCATTGGGATCGGTCTCGCGCACACGGGGCGACAGGCGCACATCGCCGTTGGGGCCCAGCGGCTGGCCCAGGCGCAGGCGAGCCCGGCCGTTGGACTTGTCCAGGTAGAGCACCTGCCCCGGGAAGATCAGATGAGGGTTGCGGATCTGCTGCAGGTTCATGCCCCACAGCTCCGGCCAGCGCCAGGGACGCTTGAGGAACAGGCCCGAGATGGCCCACAGCGTGTCGCCGCGCTTGACGGTGTAGGAATCCGGCGCGTTGGGCGCCAGTTCGGACAGCGGCACCCCGGCCTCGGCCACCTGGCTGGCGGTGGCTTTCTGCTGCGAGGTGATCGGGAAGTTGGGCGCCGTCTGGGCCTGCACGGCTTGCGCCACGCTGCCCATCAGCATCAGCACTCCGATCGCCTTGGCCATGGACAGGGCATTGCGTGTCTTCAAAACAGTCTCCAAGTCGTCCTCCCGACCCCTTGTTTCGCACCCGGCTTGACGGCCAGACCGCCCAGACAGGACGACCACGCGGTGAAGCACTGTTTTCAGCGCGGATCCGGGAGATTCGGCACAATCCGGTCAATGATCGTTGGATTCTGCCCGGAAATTGCAAGCTGCGGCAACGCGGGTTGCCCTGTGTTACCGTGGCGCCCCTCCGCTGTGGCAAGTTCGCCCGTGCCCGGCGTTGCATCGATTCCACACCGAACCTGCCCGTTTTCAGTCTGCGCACCATGGCCCTGCTGACCATCCTCCGCTATCCCGACCCGCGCCTGCACAAGGTGGCCAAGCCCGTGGCGCAGGTGGACGACCGCATCCGCCAGCTGGTCGACGACATGCTCGAGACCATGTACGACGCCAAGGGCGTGGGCCTGGCCGCCACCCAGGTGGACGTGCACGAGCGCGTGGTCGTGATCGACACCAGCGAGGAGCGCAACGACCCGCGCGTGCTGATCAACCCCGAGATCATCGGGCGCAGCGACGAGATGATCGTGTGGGAAGAAGGCTGCCTGTCGGTGCCCACCATCTATGACAAGGTGGAGCGCCACGCCCGCGTGCGCGTGCGCGCCCTGGGCCGCGACGGCCAGCCCTACGAGTTCGATGCCGACGACGACCTGCTGTCGGTGTGCGTGCAGCACGAGCTGGACCACCTGATGGGCAAGGTGTTCGTGGAATACCTCTCGGCGCTCAAGCGCAACCGCATCAAGACCAAGCTGCAAAAGCGCTCCAAAGAAGACGACGAAGCCGCATGAAAGCCGGCATGAAGCTCGTCTTTGCCGGCACGCCGGAGTTCGCGCGCGAGGCCCTGGCCGCCCTGCACGCCGCCGGTTTCCAGATCCCCCTGGTGCTGACCCAGCCCGACCGGCCCGCCGGCCGCGGCATGAAGCTGCAGGCTTCGCCCGTCAAGCAGTTCGCACTGGAACACGGTATCCAGGTGGCCCAGCCGCACAGCCTCAAGCTCGACGGCAAGTACCCGGATGAGGCCGCCGCCGCCAAGGCCCTGCTCGAATCCGTGGGCGCCGACGTGATGGTGGTGGCCGCCTATGGCCTGATCCTGCCCAAGTGGACGCTGCAGCTGCCCCGCCTGGGCTGCCTGAACATCCATGCCTCGCTGCTGCCGCGCTGGCGCGGCGCCGCGCCCATCCACCGCGCCATCGAGGCGGGCGATGAGGCCACCGGCATCACCATCATGCAGATGGACGAAGGCCTGGACACGGGCGACATGCTGCTGATCGAGCGCGAGCCCATCCGCCCCGATGACACCACCGCCGTGCTGCACGACCGCTTGGCCACGCTGGGCGGCCGCCTGATCGTGGAAGCGCTGGAACTGGCCGCCTGCGGCGGCTTCACGCCCCAGCCGCAACCCGCTGAGGGCATCACCTACGCGCACAAGATAGAGAAGGCCGAGGCCGCCATCGACTGGCGGCAGCCCGCCGCCGAGATCGAACGCCGCGTGCGCGCCTTCGACCCCTTCCCCGGCAGCACCTTCACCCTGGGCAGCGACACCATCAAGCTGTGGCGCACCAGCGTGGTGCAGGCCAGCGGCACCCCGGGCGAAGTGCTGCACGTCCAGGGCGACACCCTGGTGGTGGCCTGCGGCGAACAGGCGCTGGCCCTGCACACCCTGCAGCGCCCCGGCGGCAAGCGCGTGCCCACCAAGGATTTCCTGCAGAACGCCCCGACCGGCCTGCCCCCGCACCTGGCCTGAAAGTCCCTGATCGCCTGGCGTGCCTCGTGCATGCATCAGACTTAACGAAACCTGAACCGGACTTGAACTTCCGGAATCCGCCCGTATCTACCCCGGTGCCGCCATGTGGCGGTTCACCGGCTTCGCCAGAAGGAGCCCGCCTTATGTTCAACATGATGAAAACCGCCATCCTGATGGCGGCGATCACGGCCCTGTTCATGGCCATCGGCGCCATGATCGGCGGCCGTGCCGGCATGATGCTCGCGCTCGTCGTGGCGCTGGGCATGAACTTCTTCAGCTACTGGTTTTCGGACAAGATGGTGCTGAAGATGTACAACGCCCGCGAGGTGGACGCCACCACCGCGCCGCGCTTCTACGCCATGGTGCAGGAGCTGGCCGCCAAGGCCGAGCTGCCCATGCCCAAGGTGTACCTGATCAACGAGAACGCGCCCAACGCCTTCGCCACCGGTCGCAACCCCGAGAACGCGGCCGTGGCCGCCACCACCGGCATCATGCAGGTGCTCAGCGAGCGTGAACTGCGCGGCGTGATGGCGCACGAGCTCGCCCACGTCAAGCACCGCGACATCCTGATCAGCACCATCAGCGCCACCATGGCCGGTGCCATCTCGATGCTGGCCAACTTCGCCATGTTCTTCGGTGGTCGTGATTCGGAGGGCCGCCCGGCCAACCCGATCGCCGGCATTGCCGTGGCGCTTCTGGCCCCGCTGGCTGCCAGCGTGATCCAGATGGCCATCAGCCGTGCCCGCGAGTTTGAGGCCGACCGTGGTGGCGCCGAGATCAGCGGCGATCCGCAGGCCCTGGCCAGCGCGCTGCAGAAGATCCAGCGTTACGCCCAGGGCATCCCGCTGGAAGCCGCAGAGCGCCACCCCGAAACGGCCCAAATGATGATCATGAACCCGCTGTCCGGCGGCGGGCTGCGTGGCCTGTTCTCCACCCACCCGGCCACCGAGGAGCGCGTGGCGCGCCTGATGGCCATGGCCCAGGGCGGTGCGCGCTGAGGCTGACACTGCCCGGAAAAGCGTGATGTATTGACGGTTTATTCCCGTCAGAATTTGGTCAAAGCATCCGATAACTCGTAAGGCCCCGGCCGTCGGCTTCAACGACGCCGCCGGGACTTGCAAGGGCGCTGGATGCTGTCAAAGATCAACAAGGCAAAAACCGAATCCGCGTGGCTGAACCGAGGTGCGTGGGGTGTACTGCTGCTGGGCATGGCCGGCAGCGTGCTGCTGTGGCAACGCACGGCGGCCGATTTGCGCGCGCAATCGGATGCGGCCTTTGCCAGCAGCACCCGGCAGCAGGCCGATGCCCTCCAGCGCCAGCTTGACCGCTACACCGACCTGCTCAGCAGCTTCCAGGCGATGTACCTGGTGGACGGCGAAGTCAGCCGCGCCGCCTTTCACAACCGCTACCTCACCCTGCGCAAGAGCAGCGACTACCAGGCCCTGATGGCCGTGCAGTTCGCGGAACTGGTGCCCCATGAGCGCAAGCAGGCCTTCGAAGACAGCGTGCGCGCCGACCGCAGCGTCGACCCCCAGGGCTACCCGGGCTACACCATCTACCCGGCCGGCCCGCGGCCCAGCTATGTGGCCGTGAAGTACAGCGAGCCCATGGCCGGCAATGAAAAGGCCATGGGCTTCGACATCGCCGGCGAGCCCCCGCGCCGCGCCAACCTCGAGGCCGCGCGCGACAGCGGCAAGGTGATGGTGTCGCCCCCGATGGCGCTGGTGCAACTGGCGCAGGACAGCACCGGCTTCGTGATCCGCCTGCCGGTGTACCGCGCCGGCATCACGCTGGACACCCAGGCCGCCCGGCGCAAGGCCTACATCGGGCAGATTACCGGGGTGTTCCGCGCCTCCGACCTGATGCGCCAGGTGCTGCCCGCCACCCAGTGGCAGCAGATGCAGTGGCGCGTGAGCGACATGGGGCCCACCGACAGCGTGGCCCACGCCGGCTCAGGCGCCCCCCTGTTCGACAGCGCCAGCCAAGGCCGGGCCAACTTCGACGCCAAGGCCAGCGCCGCCGCGGTCGACGCCAACCACTACCGGATCGATGTAGGCGGACGCCACTGGCAGGTGAGCTTCGTGCGCCCCACCGTCAACCAGGCGCAGCAGCCTTATCCGCTGGCCCTGCTGATGGCCGGCGTGCTGGCCTCGCTGGGCCTGTGGTGGGCCGTGCGCAGCGCCGCCAGCCGGCACGAGCTGGCCGCGCAGATGGCGCAAGAGATCAGCCGCAAGGCCCGCGAGAGCGAGCAGCAACTGCGCTCCGTGGTGGACCACACCGTCGACGGCATCATCGCCATCGGCGAAGACGGCCGCATCCACAGCGTCAACCAGGCGCTGTGCCGCATGTTCGGGCGCGGCGAGATCGCCATGGTGGGCCAGCACCTGAGCCTGCTGCTGCCCGCCGCCGCCGACGTCGCCCTGCAGCAAGGCGGCGTGGAGGCCTTCCTCAAGGCACAGCACGTGGGCCTGATCGGCCTGGGCCGCCGCGCCGAAGGCCTGCGCGCCAATGGCCAGCACTTCCCGGTGGACCTGGCCATCAGCACGATGGAGCAGGACGGTGAGACCCAGTACATCGGCATCGTCCGCGACCTGAGCGACCAGGCCGCCGCCGAGCTGGCCGTGCTGGAAGCCCAGCGCCAGCTCAACGAGGTCGACGAGATGCGCCGCGTGATCGTGCACCACGCGCCTTACGCCATCCTGATGCTCAACCGCCATGGCGTGATCCAGACAGTGAACCCGGCGGGCGAGGCCCTGCTGGGCTACCGCCTGAACGAGCTGATCGGGCAGAGCACCACGCAGCGCTTCTTCGACGCGGACGAGGTGGCCGAGCGCGCCCGCATGCTCGCGCTGCGCCTGAACCAGCCCGTGACCGAACTGAATGTGCTGACCCACCTGGCCGAGGAGTCGCCCGGCCTGCCCAGCGAATGGACCCTGGTGCGCGCCGATGGCCGCCACCTAGTCGCCGAGATCACGGTGACCGAGCTCAACGACGAGATGGGCAACCTGACCGGCTACCTGGCCATGGCGCAGGACGTGACCCTGCGACGCGAGGCCGAGCGCCAGCTGCAGCACATGGCCATGCACGATGCGCTGACGGCCCTGCCCAACCGCAACATGCTGCAGGATCACCTCAAGGCCGCCATGGCCGCGGCCGACCGCGACAACCACGCGATGGCCCTGATGTTCCTGGACCTGGACCGCTTCAAGAAAATCAACGACGGCCTGGGCCACCACATCGGCGACAGCGTGCTGATCGAGGTAGCGCGCCGCCTGCGCACCGCCATGCGCACCAGCGACATCGTGGCGCGCCTGGGCGGCGACGAGTTCGTGATCCTGCTGCCGCAGATCGCCGAAGAAGCTGATGGCGAGCGCGTGGCGCAGAAGGTGCTGGACCTGTTCACCGAGCCGTTGCGCGTGGGCCCGCACGAGCTGCGCGTCACGCCCAGCGTGGGCCTGGTGATCTACCCGCAGCACGGCGTCGATGCCATCACCCTGATGCGCCACGCCGACCTGGCCATGTACCGCGCCAAGAACAACGGCCGCAACCGCATCCAGGTCTACAGCGACAAGATGGAGTCGCCCACCGCCGACACCCTGGTGCTGGAAAACGACCTGTACAAGGCGCTGGAGCGCAACGAGCTGCGCCTGCACTACCAGCCCCAGTTCGACTGCGCCAGCGGCCAGATCACCGGCGCCGAGGCGCTGCTGCGCTGGGAACACAAGGGCAAGCTGGTCTCGCCGGCCGAGTTCATCCCGCTGGCCGAAGAATCCGGCCTCATCGTCGAGATGGGCGCCTGGGTGCTGCGTGAAGCCTGCGCCAAGGCCCAGGCCTGGCGCAGCAAGACCGGCTGGCCGCTGCGCATCGCCGTGAACCTGTCGGCCGTACAGCTCGACCAGCACGGCATCGCCGCCACCGTGGCCGAGGCCCTGGCGGAGACCAGCCTGCCGGCCACCGCGCTGGAGCTGGAGATCACCGAAAGCGTGGTGGTGCGCGAATCCCTGCGCGCCGCCGACATCCTGGCCGAGCTGCGCGCCCTGGGCGTGAGCATCGCCATCGACGACTTTGGCGTGGGCTACTCCAGCTTCGCCTACCTGCGCGAACTGCCGGTGGACCGCTTCAAGCTGGACCGCAGCTTCCTGAGCTCGGTGCCGCAATCCGAAGGCGACAGCCGCCTGGCCGCCGCCCTGATCGCCATGGCGCACCGGCTGGAGGTGGGCATCGTGGCCGAAGGTGTCGAAACCGAGGCGCAGAAGGATTTCCTGCGCGACCACGGCTGCGACGAAGCCCAGGGTTACCACCTGGGCCGCCCGATGAAGGAAGACGACTTCGAAGCCCTGCTGGTGCGCCATGCATGCGAATGCAGCACCTTCGATGCGGACAATCTTCACGCTCGCGCCTGAAATCATGCCCACATAAGGGCATTGCCTCCCCAGGCTGCTCAAGACCGTTCTACGCTGCACCGATATGGCTTCAGTGGATTCAAGACCCTGAATCCGAGCCATTTCGCCGTGTGGAACACTGGGCATGCATCAAACACCCGGGCGTGTAGCCCGATGGTCTCGCCGCTGGATCGCCTTGTCCTGGATCACCATGATCGGGGGACTGGTGCTGAGCGTGCTCGCCTGGACCTACGCCTCGCACCAAGTCCAGCGCAGCGCCGACGCGCTGTTTGAAAGCACCGCCCGGGACAAGGTTGAACGGCTGCAGGCCTCGGTGAAAAACCACCTGGACCTGTTGCGCAGCTTCCAGTCGGCCTTCATCGCCTCCGACCAGGTCGATCGCGCCGCCTTCCAGCGCCTGCACCAGCTCTCCTACGCGAAGGAAAGCTACCCTGCGCTGGTGGCCGTCCAGTTCGCCCGCCTGATCAACGATGCCGACAAGGCCCGCTTCGAACAAGACAGGCCCATCCACCCGCCCGGCCAGCGCGCCGTGTACCTGCCCGTGGTGTACGTGGAGCCCCGCGCGGGCAACGAGCAGTTGCTGGGCTACGACCAGGCGTTCGAGACCACCCGGCGCACCGTGATGGAACGCGCCCGCGACACGGCCCGCCCGCAAGGCTCCGGCCCGGTGCGGCTGGTCTCGGGCGGCCAGCAGGCCTCGGGCTTCGTGGTGCGCCTGCCCGTCTACCGCGCCAACATGCCCATCGACACGGTCGAGCACCGCCGCCAGGCCCACCTGGGCCAGGTCGGCGGCGCCTTCCAGACCGACAAGCTGGTGGCCGCCGTGCTGCCGCTGGCCGCCTGGGCGGACTGGCACCTGCGTATCCAGGACTTGGGCCCGGCCGAGGCCCCCGTCGGCACCGCGGCCGTGCCCGCCCTGCTCTTCGACAGCGCGCGCCAATCCAGTGCGGCCTTCCAGCCCGGCACCAGCCCTGCGCCCGAAGACCGCCGCCACATGGTCAGCGACATCGCCGGGCGCCACTGGGAGATCACCCTGACGCGCCCCGCCGTGACGCCCTGGCGCCAGGCCTATCCGCTGTCCGTGCTGGCCGCGGGCGTGCTGGGCACCATCGGGCTGTGGTGGGCCGTGCGCGGCATCGGCACGCAGCAGCGCCAGGCCGCCGAGATGGCCCAGGAGCTCAGCCGCCGCGCCCGTGCCAACGAACGGCGCCTGAGCAAGGTGATGGACAGCACCATCGACGCCATCCTCACCGTGGACCCGCGCGGCACCGTGCTGTCGGCCAACCACGCGGCGCAGGCCATCTTCAATGGCGAGGCCTCGCTGGACACCGAGCTGTGCCCCTGCCCCATCGCGGAGCTGATCCCCGCGCCCAAGAGCTGCCCGCCCGGCGCCGACATGCCGAGCTACCTGCATGCCCAGGGCCTGGGCGTGATGGACGTGAGCCGCCGCCTGCAAGGCCAGCGCCGCGATGGCGAGACCTTCCCGCTGGAGCTGAGCGTGAGCCCCATGGTGCTCGACGGCCAGACCCAGTACGTGATGGTGCTGCGCGACCTGACCGAGCAGCACGCCGCCGAACAGGCCGCCCTGGCCGCCCAGCGCCAGCTCGACGAGGTCGACGAGATGCGCCGCGTGATCGTGCACCACGCGCCCTACGCCATCCTGGTGCTCAACCGCCAGGGCATCGTGCAGGCCATCAACCCGGCCGGCGAGACCTTGCTGGGCGTGACCGCGCAGGAGCTGATCGGCCGCAGCTCCACCGAGCGCTTCTTCGATCCTGACCAGGTGCGCGACCGCGCCCACCTGCTGGGCATGCGCCTGAACCGCGAGATCAAGGACCTTGAAGTGATGGCCCACCTGGCCCGCGACGCGGCCGGCGTACCCAAGGAATGGGCCCTGCAGCGCCCCGATGGCCAGCAGATCATGGCCGAGCTGTCCGTCACCGCGCTGCGTGACGAGCGTGGCCGCATGACGGGCTTCCTGGCCATGGCCCAGGACATCACCGCCCGCACCGAAGCAGAGCAGCAACTGCAGCACCAGGCCCAGCACGACGCGCTGACCGGCCTGCCCAACCGCAACATGCTGCAGGAGCAGCTCAAGAACGCCGTGCTGCACGCGGAACGCCAGCAGCAGCCCCTGGCGCTGATGTTCCTGGACCTGGACCGCTTCAAGAAGATCAACGACACACTGGGCCACCACATCGGCGACAACGTGATCCTGGAAGTGGGTCGGCGCCTGCGCACCGCCATGCGCACCAGCGACATCGTGGCCCGCCTGGGTGGCGACGAGTTCGTCGTGCTGCTGCCGCAGATCTCGCAGATGGACGATGGCGTGGTCGTC
>CALAKR010000403.1 GCA_937923225.1 uncultured Aquabacterium sp.
GGAATGGCGGCCACATCCTGGAACAGCAGGATGGCAAAGCCCGCCTGCCCACCGGAGGTGCCCAGCAGATTGCGCTCGTGCATGACCTGCAGGGACACGGCTGTGGACGAGAGCGCCAGGCCCAACGCGGCCACCACCGCCACCGGCCAGGACACACCGCAGGCCAGCGCGACACCGCCCAGCACCGCGGCACAGCCCAGCAACTGCACGCTGCCCCAGCCGAAGATGGGCCGGCGCAAAGCCCACAGCCTGGGCGGCTCCAGCTCCAGCCCGATCAGGAAGAGCATGAGCACCACGCCGAACTCGGCCACGTGCAGGATGGATTCCGTGTCCCGCACCAGGCCCAGCCCGAAGGGGCCGATGGCGATGCCGGCCGCCAGGTAGCCGATGATGGAGCCCAGGCCGAGCTTCTTGGCCAGAGGCACCGCGATGATGGCCGCGCCCAGGTAGACCAGGGCCGCCGCCAGCCAGTTGCTGTGTTCCATGGTCTCAGGCCTCCTGCGGGCGATCGGTGTCGGGCACGCGGCACTCCGGGCAATCGCCTAGCTCCGCCATTTCAGGCCACTGCGGGTAGCTGATCAGGCGCTGCTGGTACACATCGGCATGCGCCTGCAGATCAGCCTCGCTCACGGCATGGGCGCCATGCAGCACCAGCGGCGGCAGGAAGCGCAGCCCGCACAGGGCGGCCGTCTGTTCATACGGCGGCACGAAGGCGTCGAAGAAGTAGCGGTTGTAGCCCTGCGGGTGGTAGGCGGACGCCGGCCCACCGGTGCTCACTGACAGCCACAGGTCCTTGCCGCGCAAGGCATGCCCATCATGGCCATAGGCCCAACCGTGCGCCAGCACCTCATCGAGCCAGAGCTTCATCAGGGGCGGCATGCTGTACCAGTGCAGCGGGTGCTGCCACACGATCAGATCGGCATCGGCCAGCAAGGCCTGCTCGGCCGGCACGTCGATGTCGAAATCGGGGTACAGGGCATAGAGGTCACGCACCTGAACCTGCGAGCCCGCGCTGGCCGCGGCCTGCAAGAGCCGATGGTTGACACGGGAATGGCGCAGATCCGGGTGGGCAGCCAGGACAAGGATGCGGGGGGCTTCGGGCATGGTGTGGATCAGGATTTCTCAGGCCGTGTCTTTGGCGTCTTCGAGATCGCCCGCGTGCGTTTCCATCCAGGCGGCGAGCGAGGCAAGGGGCTTGCGCAGGGTTTTGCCCAACGGGGTGACGTGGTATTCGACACGGGGCGGCACTTCGGCGTAGACCTTGCGGTGCACCAGGCCACGCTGCTCGAAGGCACGCAACTGGCGCGTGAGCTCCTTCTGCGTGATGGGGGCCACGGCGCGCTGCAACTCACCAAAGCGTACCGGCGCATCGATCAGGATCAGCCGGTAGAGGATGGGGATGGCCCATTTGCCGGACACCAGATCGACGAAGCGCACCATGGGGCAGCGCGCCAGGGCATGGGTTGCATCATCAGTTGGCATGGTTTCCTGGCGCCTCATTAGTATCCAAACGGTGCCTACTATACATTGCATACCAATGGATCAACAATGGGCCATCGACACCCTTGAGAAGGCACACGGCCATGGCTGGCAGACTCCATGACAAGTACACCCTCATCACCGGCGGCACGGGCGGCATCGGGCTGGAAACAGCGCGCCGCTTCCTGGCCGAAGGTGCCCATGTGGCCATCACCGGGCGCAACGAAGCCGCACTGAAGGCCGCTGGGCAAAGCCTGGGGCCACAGGCCCTGCTGCTGCACAGCGATGCCGGCCGGCTTGAGGACCAGACGGCATTGGCCCAGCAACTGCGTGAACATTGGCCCCGGCTAGATGCCGTCTTCGTGAACGCAGGCGATGTAACTCACCGTCCGGTCGAAGCCTGGGACGAAGCCACCTACGACCAGTTGATGGCCACCAACCTCAAGGGGCCCTTCTTTTTGCTGCAGGCCCTGTTGCCCTTGCTGGGCAATCCCTCCTCGGTGATCCTGTGCGGCTCGGTCAGCGCGCACATCGGGCTGCCGCAGAGCAGCGTCTATGCCGCCAGCAAAGCCGGGCTGTTGTCGCTGGCGCGCACCTTGTCCGGCGAATGGGCGGCACGCGGCATCCGCGTCAACGGCCTGAGCCCGGGGCCGACAGCCACATCGGCGCTGGGCAAGCTGGGGCTGCCCGCTGACGAGGAAGCCGCGCTCAAGCAGCAGATTCGCGAGCTGGTGCCCATCGGCCGCATGGGCTCCGCGCTGGAGCAGGCCCATGCCGCGGTGTTCCTCGCGTCGGATGAGTCGAGCTTTGTCGTCGGCACCGAGTTGCAGGTCGATGGCGGCGTGGGCAATCTGTGAGCGCCTGCCTTGCTGCGCAAGTGATGCGATTCAGGTGGCGATTCAGGTGGCGATTCAGGTGGGTTCGAGCGCCATGAAGTTGCGCACCATCATCCGGCCATCACCTTCACGAATGGCCAGCGCGAGCCTGGCCACCGGCGCATCGCCTTCGATGTCCACATAGCGCACACCGCGCACCGCCATCTGTGCGATCGAGGCCGGCACGATGGACACCCCCAGCTCGGCCGCCACCAGGTTCACCACCGACGAGATCTGCGGTGCCTCCTGACTGAGCTGGGGCTCGAAGCCCGCATCACGGCAGGCCGTGAACACCGAGTCGTACAGGCTCAGGCCTACGGCGCGAGGGAACAGCACGAAAGGCTCCCCCGCCAGGGCTGACAGCCTCAAACGCTTGCGTTTGGCCAGCGGGTGGCTGGCGGGCAGCACGACCTTCATGGCCTCATCGGCCATGCGCTGAAGCCTGATGCCCGGCATGCCACCAACGCCCGGGCGCAGAAACACCAGATCCAGCGCCTGCTGCGCCAGGCCTTCCACCAGGCGGGTGGTGTTGGCCTCTTCCAGCGTGACGCGAACACGGGGCCAGGCCCGCCGGAAGTTGCGGATCATGGTGGCCACGACTGGATTGAAAGCGGCCGAGCCCGTGAAGCCCACCCGCAGTTGTCCGGTTTCGCCACGTGCTGCGCGCAGGGCAGCCACACGGGCCCGCTCGGTGCTGCCCACGATCTGCTGCGCCTCGGCAAGGAAGGCCGCGCCCGCCTCTGTCAGGACCACGCCCTGCGGCGTGCGATGGAAGAGCGGTGCACCCACCTCACGCTCCAGCTCCTTGATCTGCTGGCTGAGCGGGGGTTGGCTGATGCCCAGGCGCGCCGCCGCCCGCGTGACGTTGGCCTCCTGGGCCACGGCCAGGAAATAGCGCAGGTGTCGCAACTCGATTGCCATACTCAAAAAATATGAAGTAGGTTTTTAAAATATATTAGACAGATACCTCGGTCAAGCCAATACTGGCGGCTTACGAGGTCTGTCGATGTCTGCGAACAACCCCTCCGGCTGGGCTGTGCCGGGCTCCCGCATCTACTGGCGCATCAACCTGGCGCTGTTCCTGGCGGGCTTTTCCACCTTCTCCCTGCTGTACTGCGTGCAACCGCTGATGCCGATGTTCGCGCAGCAGTTCCAGATCGGCGCCGCAGAGAGCTCGCTCGCGCTCTCGCTGTCGACCGGGTGCCTGGCACTGGCCATCCTGTGCGCCGGCGCCTTGTCCGAAGGGCGTGACCGCCGCTGGGTGATGTTCGGCTCCATGGCCCTGGCCGCCACCTGCAACCTGGCCGCGGCCCTGGTGAACGACTGGCACACCTTGCTGGTTGCACGTGCCCTGGCCGGCCTGAGCCTGGGTGGCGTGCCCGCCGTGGCCATGGCCTACCTGGCCGACGAGATCGATCCGCGCGGGCTGGGCCTGTCCATCGGGCTATACGTGAGCGGCACGGCCTTCGGCGGCATGGCGGGCCGGGTGGGCACCAGCATGCTGGCCGATGTCTGGTCATGGCACACGGCCCTGGCGTCGCTGAGCGTGCTGGACCTGGTCGCGGCCCTGGGCTTTGCCTTGCTGCTGCCGGCCTCTCGCCATGCGGCCGTGAAACGCCAAGGCATGCCCCTGGCGCGGCACCTGCGCATCTGGCGAGGCCAACTGACCGACCCGGCCCTGCCCCTGCTGTTCATGGTGGGCTGCCTGTGCATGGGCGTGTTCGTCACGATCTACAACTATGCGGGCTTTCGGCTGCTGGCGCCGCCCTTCGGGCTGAGCCCCACGCAGATCGGCCTGATCTTCTGCGCCTACGTGTTTGGCATGGCGGCGTCCTCGGCGGCCGGCGGACTGGCCGACAGGCTGGGGCAGGCGCCCGTGCTGATCGCGGGCGTGCTGGCCACCACGGTGGGCATGCTGCTGACGCTGTGGCCCCACCTGATCGGCGCCATCGGCGGCATCGTGCTCCTGACCATTGGTTTTTTCATGACCCATGCCGTGGCCAGTGGCTGGGTGGGGCGCATGGCCGGTGCGCACAAGGGGCATGCGGCCTCGCTCTATCTGCTGGCCTACTACCTGGGCTCCAGTGTGCTGGGGTCGATCGGTGGCTGGTTCTGGGAGCACGGCGGCTGGCTGGGTGTGTGCCTGTTCGCACTGGCAGGCGCCGGGATCATGATGGGCTGCGCCCTGAAACTGCGGCAATCGCGGATGCCCACCTCATCAACGAGCGCCACTGTGCCCACGTCAAGCGCCACAGCCCCTTCCAACGCCTGAATTTCTGGGCGACACCATGCACATCGACCATCTGGACCACCTTGTCCTCACCGTCGCCGACATCCAGCGCAGCTGCGATTTCTACCAAGATCTACCAAGAAGTACTGGGCATGGACGTGGTCACCTTCAAAGGCGGGCGCAAGGCCCTGTCCTTCGGCCAGCAGAAGATCAACCTGCACGAGCACGGCCGTGAATTCGAACCCAAGGCCCTGGCACCCACGCCTGGCTCGGCCGATCTGTGCTTCATCGCGTCCACACCGCTGGATGAGGTGATCGCGGAGTTGGGAACATTGGGTGTGTCCATCGAAGAAGGCCCGGTCGAGCGCACCGGCGCCACAGGGCCCATCCGCTCGGTCTACATCCGCGATCCGGACCGCAACCTCATCGAAATATCAAACCAGATGGTTTGAGGCCACCGCACCACAGCGCGGGACTCAATCCCCGCCCGACACCTTGCCCCGGAGGCGCTTCACGCCGGACCGACTGGCCTTGCCCTCCAGCCGGCGCTTCTTGGACGCCAGCGTGGGCCGCGTCGGCCTGCGCTTCTTGGGCAGCACGGCCACGCTGTCCACCAGGGCCTGCAGGCGTTCGAGCGCTTCGGCACAGTTCTGCTCCAGGCTGCGGCTGGTCTGCGCCTTGATCACGACCACGCCCTCCTGCGTGATGCGCTGGTCGCTCAAGGCCATCAGCCGCTCCTTGATCACCTCCGGCAGGCTGGAATCCGGGATGGAGAAACGCAGGTGCACCGCGTTGGACACCTTGTTGACATTTTGTCCGCCCGCACCCTGGGCACGGATGGCCGAGAGCTCGATCTCGTCTTCTCGCAGGGCAATGAGGGGGGCTGGGGGCTTCATGGTGTCCGTGGTCCTGGGCAGCACTGTAGGCCATGGCGGCCGCATCCCTGCGCCGGCTGAGGCTTTGCCAAAGCCAGATAGCACATGCAGCGCCAACGCTTATAGTGATCTGGTCCCGCTGCCTGCAGACGCGCTCAAGACGTCGATCGTTTCACCATCCACGTTCCTGGAGATTTGAATGGCCCACTACCAGATCGCCGTGGTCGTCGGCAGCCTACGCCGCGACTCCTTCAACCGCAAACTGGCGCATGCGCTGACCAAGCTGGCGCCGCCGGAGTTCACGTTCAAGCTGGTCGAGATCGGCGATCTCCCGCTGTACAACCAGGATAACGACGGCTCACCGGCCGAGTCGGTCAAGCGCCTGAAATCCGAGATCAGCGCGGCCCAGGGCCTGCTGTTCTTCACGCCCGAGTACAACCGCTCCATCCCCGGCGTGCTCAAGAACGCGCTGGACCACGCCTCACGCCCCTATGGGCAGAGCGTGTGGAAGGGCAAGCCGGCCGGCGTGATCGGTGTGTCCGTCGGGGCCATTGGCACCGCGCTGGCACAGCAGCACCTGCGCAATATCCTGGCCTACCTGGATGTGCCCACCCTGGGCCAGCCCGAGGCCTTCATCCAGGCCAAGGACGGCCTGTTCGATGCCGACGGCAACGTCGGCGAAGGCAGCAAGCAGTTCCTGCAGGGCTGGGTGGACCAGTACGTGGCCTGGGTCAAACGCCACTCGGGCTGAGCCGGAACACCGAGACCGCCTGGGCCAGTTGCGCGGCCTGGTGCTTGAGGCTTTCGGCCGCCGCGGCCGATTCCTCCACCAGCGCGGCGTTCTGCTGCGTGACCTGATCGAGCTGGTTCACGGCATCACCAATCTGGCCGATGCCCGTGCTCTGCTCCAGGCTGGCGGTGGTGATCTCGCCGATCAGGTCGGACACGCGCTGAACCTGGTTGACCACCTTGCTCATGGTCTCGCCGGCGGTGTGCACCAGGCGTGAGCCGTTCTCCACCTTCTCGACGCTCTCGCCGATCAGGCTCTTGATCTCCCGCGCGGCCTGGGCGCTGCGTTGCGCCAAGGAACGTACCTCGCCGGCCACCACGGCAAAGCCACGGCCCTGCTCACCCGCCCGCGCGGCTTCCACCGCGGCATTGAGCGCCAGGATGTTGGTCTGGAAAGCGATGCCGTCGATCACGCCGATGATGTCGGCCACCTTGCGTGAGCTGGTGGTGATGTCTTCCATCGTGGCGACCACCTGGCCCACCACCGCACCGCCATCCACGGCCACGGCCGACGCATTGGTGGCCAGTTGAGACGCCTCGCGGGCCGTCTCGGCGTTCTGCTTCACGGTGGCCGTGAGCTGTTCCATCGACGCGGCCGTTTCCTGCAGATTGCTGGCCTGCTCTTCGGTGCGCTGAGACAGGTCGGCATTGCCGGTGGCGATCTGGGCCGAGCCTGTGGCGATGGAATCCGAGCTGTTGCGCACCGAGGCGACGATGCCGCGCAGGGATTCGACCATGTGCCCCATGGCCTGCGTGAGCTGCCCGATCTCGTCACGGCTGTCGGTCTGGACCTGAACGTTCAGATCTCCATTGGCGATGGCTTCGGCCGCGGCCTGCACACGGCGCACGGGCAACACCACCGAGCGCGTCAGCCACCAGGCCAGCAAGCCACCGGCCAAGGCGGCCAGCAGCGTGCCGATGATCAGCGCGGTGATGCCCTGGCGCGCCACCGTGCTGGCCTCTTCACGGGTCTGAGCCATGAAATCCTGCTGGTAGTCGGCCAGCTTCTCGACGGCATCGAGGTAGGCCTTGGCAGCCGGGAACACCTTGTCGAGCACCTCGGCGTTGACGTTCTCACCCGCGTCCTTGCGCTTGAGCAGGGCATTGCGCTGTGACTGGAAAGCCTCGCGCTGCGTGGTGATCACCTCGATCAGGCGGCGGGCCTCGTCGGTGTTCGCCAGTTCGTTCATGCGCTTGATGCGCTCGGTGGTGGCTGCCACCGTGACCTTGAGCTCATCCTTCACCCGGGCCACGGCGGCCTCGTCGGTGGCGAAGAAGAGCACCCAGGTGCGTGCGGTGTTGGCTTCGATGGCGCGGGCCCAGCGTTGGCTCAGCACCAGCATCTCGGCATCCTGGCCGCCCAGCTGATCGGTGATGGCATCCACCGCCCTGATCCGCTGAACCCCTACCCCGGCCGCGATCAGGCTGAGCAGGATCAAAGCGGCGAAGCCTATTGCCAGGCGCGTGCCCAGCTTGAGATGTCTGAAAAAGTCCATGGCACCCTCGTGTTTCTGCTGTGTGAGCTGGCCGGCCCATCAGCGCCGGGGCGGATGCGACCGTGGCGCGACTCAGGACTGCACAGCCGGTCTGTCCTTATCGACAGATCGGGGAAACGACTTGATGCCAGCAGGTGAAAATTCAGGCTGCGGGCGCACTGGCAGAAGCCAGCAAGGTCCGCGTGTAGGGGTGCGTGGGCGATGCCAGCAGTTGGGCGGCCGGCCCTGCCTCGACGATGTCACCGTCCTTCATCACGATGACGTGGTGGGCCATGGCAGCCACTACGTCCACATCGTGCGTGATCAAGAGGTAGCTCAGGCCACGCTCGCGCTGCAGGCGCTGCAGCAGGGCCAGCACCTGCTTCTGGATGGTCACATCAAGCGCGCTGGTCGGCTCGTCAAGCACCAGCACCGAAGGCTCCACGATCAAGGCGCGGGCCAGGGCCAGGCGCTGCCGCTGCCCACCGGAGAACTCGTGCGGGTAGCGCTCCAGCAAGCGGGGGAATGCCGCCTCCGTCAGGCCGACATCGGCCAGGGTGGCCAGCACGCGCTCGCGCCGCTGTGTCTCTGTCAAGGTAGGGTGATGGATGCCCAGGCCCTCCTCCACCAGTTCGCCCACCGTCAAACGGGGCGAGAGGGACGAGAACGGATCCTGAAACACCACCTGCACGATGCGACGCAGGGGCTTGTCGGCCTGGGGCTTGAACTGCCAGGCCTGGCCTTGCACCTGCAGCACGCCGGTGGCCGGTTGCAGGCCCAGGGCGGCCAGGGCCAGCGTGGACTTGCCTGAGCCCGATTCACCGATCACCCCCAGGGTCTGGCCGGCATTCAGACGCCAGTCCGCACCCTTCACGGCCACGAACTCCCCCGGCTTGAACCAGCCCTGGATGCCGGGCCTGGGCACGGGGTAGCTCACGCGCAGGCCGCGGGCCTCAATCAAAGGGGCCGCGTCAGGTGCGGGCTCGATCACATCGCGCACTGGCTTGCTGTCCAGCAGCTTGCGCGTGTAGGCATGCTTAGGCTGGGCAAAGACATCGGCCACGGCGCCCTGCTCCACCAGCACGCCATGCTCCATCACGGCCACGCGGTCGGCGAAGCGGCGCACCAGGTTCAGGTCGTGCGTGATCATCAGCACGGCCATGCCATGGCGTCGCTGCAGATCGGCCAGCAGGTCCAGGATCTGCTGGCGCAAGGTCACATCGAGCGCGGTGGTGGGCTCGTCAGCCAGCAGCAGCTTGGGCTCGGAGGCCAGGGCCATGGCGATCATGGCGCGTTGGCGTTGGCCGCCAGAGAGCTGGTGCGGAAAAGATCGCGCGCGTCGCTCGGGCTCGGGGATGCCGGTGCTGTCCAGCAGCTCCACGGCACGCCGCCAGGCTTGCGCCTTGGACAAAGCCTGGTGCAGCTCGACCACCTCGGCGATCTGATCCCCGATGGTGAACAGCGGGTTGAGCGCCGTCATGGGCTCCTGGAAGATCACGGCCACATCCTGCCCGCGGATGCCGCGCAAGGTACGCTCGGGCAAGGTCAGCAGTTCACGCGGCCCTTCGGGCGCGACATCGAGCACTGCGCGGCCCGTGGCCCAGGCCTGGGGCACCAGGCGCAGCAGGCTCATCGCCGTGATGGTCTTGCCGGAGCCCGATTCGCCCACCAGCGCCAGCTTTTCACCGGGGCGGATGTCAAAGCTCACGCCCTTGACCACGGTCTTGTCCCCAAAACCGATGCGCAGGTCACGCACGGACAGCAATGGGCGAGCGCCCTGATCAGCAGGGCCGCTCATGCGTCCATCTCCTTGCGGGGGTCAAGCGCATCGCGCAGGGCATCGCCCATGAAGGTCAACAGCAGCAGGGTCGTGACCAGCACCACGAAGGTCGACACCACGATCCACCAGCAATCCAGGTTG
>CALAKR010000404.1 GCA_937923225.1 uncultured Aquabacterium sp.
CACCACACCGATCAAGGGCGTTGCGCTGTTCACTGCAGGCTCCTGTTCAGACATCGGACAAAAACCAGATTTTAGGCGCTCGGCCCCCACCGCGCCCGGACACGCTCACACCATGATCGACATCACGCTCGAAAACTTCGAAACCGACCTGCTGGCCACCTCGGCGCAGGTGCCTGTTCTGCTGGACATCTGGGCCCCGTGGTGCGGCCCCTGCAAGACCCTGGGCCCGGTGCTCGAACGCCTGGAAGAGGCCTATGGCGGCCGTTTCATCCTGGCCAAGCTCAATGCGGATGAACAGCCCGAGATCGCCGGCCAGCTCTCGCAGATGTTCGGCGTGCGCTCCATCCCCTTCTGCGTGATGTTCACGGGCGGGCAGCCGGTCGACGGCTTCGTGGGCGCGCTGCCCGAGGCCCAGATCCGCGAGTTCCTGGCCAAGCACGTGCCCGGCGAGGGCGAGCTGGAAGCCGAGGCCGAAGCGCAAGAGGCCGAACAGCTCGCCGCCGAGGGCCAGGTCGATGACGCCATCGCCCGCCTGCAGGACGCCATCACCAAGGACCCGGCCAACGACGAAGCCCGCTTCGAGCTGATCAAGCTGCTGCTGGCCGAGGGTGCAGCCGACGAGGCCCAGGCCGTGTACGAGCCCATCGCCCCCCGCGCCACCGGCCCGCTGGCCGAGCAGCGCGTGGCCGCCTTCGGCCGCTACATCGAGGCCCTGCAGCAAGCCCGCCAAGGCCGCAGCCCGGCCGAGCTGGCCGAGGCCATCGCCGCCAACAAGCGCGATTTCGCGGCCCGTTTCGAGCTGGCGCAGATCTTCTTCGCGGCCGGCCAGTTCACCCAGGCCATGGACGAGCTGCTGGAAATCATCATGCGCGACAAGGCCTGGCAGGACGAAGCCGCCCGCAAGACCTACGTCGCCATCCTGGAAGTGATGACCAAGCCCCAGCCCAAGCAGGCCCCTGCCGGCAAGCCCGTGGCGGGTGCCCCCGGCGCGGCCGAGAAACCGCAACTGGAGATCGCCGGCAAGGTGGCCGTGGCCGCGGCGGATCCCGTGATCGACCAGTACCGCCGCAAGCTGAGCATGGCGCTGTTCTGATCCAGGTGATGGTTCTAGGGGGGTGAGCGCCCAACCCCTTGAACAGGGGACTATCACTTATGCGCGCACCCGAGATACTGGCGCCCTGTCCTTACACAAGATACGCACTGTCACGGGAGTAACCATGGCTTCTATCCTCAAAAGCACACTGGCTGGCTTCGGCCTGCTGGCCGCCGTCGCCGCAGCGCATGCGGCCCCCGTGGTGATCAGCAACATCACCACCACCGGCACGTTCTCAGGCAGCACCAATGTGCTGGCCGATGGCACCATTCCCGCCAATGGCACTGCCTGGAACGCCGCAAGCAACGTTTCCTGGAACGGCCTGGGCACCGTGTTCACGCTGGAGTTCAACCAGCTGTACACCCTGCAGGACGTGACCCTGTCGGTCGACCACAACGACTTCTACCAGGTCCAGATCTCGCAAGACGGCACCACCTGGAACACGCTGTTCACCGTGCTGGCCTTCGAAGGCTCCGTCAACTGGGGCACCGAGGCCTTCACGAGCAACCCCGCTGGCACCGGCACCTACAGCGCCTCCATCGATTTCGCCCCGACGCTGGCCAAGTACGCCCGCATCTATGCCGTCGCTGGCGACAACGCCTATGGCGTGGGTGAACTGAGCTTCACCGGCGTGGCCGCCGTGCCCGAACCCGCCAGCCTGGCCCTGATCGGTGCCGGCCTGGCCACCGTGGGCCTGATCGCCCGCCGCCGCAAGCCGCAGGCCTGATCTGCCTCGCCAGGCCTCACGGCCTGCGCGCCAAAGCCCCCTGTCGGCAACGGCTGGGGGCTTTTGTCTTTGCGGCACACTCAGGCCATGAGCCAGCCTGCCGCCCTCACCGTCCAGCGCATCCCCGTCGGCCCGGCCGATCAGCCTGAACAGGCCCAGGCCTGGCTGAACTGCCGACTGTCCGGCCCGCACGACCAGCCGGACGCGCCCCTGCTGCTTTTT
This sequence comes from uncultured Aquabacterium sp., assembly GCA_937923225.1. GTDB lineage: Bacteria > Pseudomonadota > Gammaproteobacteria > Burkholderiales > Burkholderiaceae_C > Aquabacterium. The sequence goes on from CALAKR010000404.1 coordinate 2,043, forward strand.
CTGCACGGTTTTCCGGAAGCCGCCTTCGTGTGGGATGGCCTGCTGGCGCACTTCGGCCGGCACTACCGCTGCGTGGCCCCCAATCTGCGCGGCTATGAGGGCTCCTACGCCCCGGCCGACGTCGCCGCCTACCGCCCCAAGCTGATCCAGGAAGACCTGGCCGGACTGATCCGAGCCCTGGGCGGGCGGGCCCATGCCGTGATCGCCCATGACTGGGGTGGCGCCCTGGCCTGGGGGCTGGCCGCCACCGCCCCACAACTGATGGACCGGCTGATCGCCCTGAACGCCACCCACCCCGCGCCCTTCCTGAAGGCCCTGCGCGAAGACCCGGCCCAGCAAGCCGCCAGCGGCTACATCAACGAACTGCGCGAGCCCGGCGTGGAGGCCCAACTGGCTGCCGACGATTTCGCGCGGATGTGGGGCTTCTTCGAGCAGTTCGGTGGCGCGGCCTGGCTCACCCTCGCCCTGCGCGATCGCTACCGCCAGGCCTGGTCCGCCGCGCCCCAGGGCCTGCCCGGCCAGACGGCGGCCGCCTCGCCCCTGAGCGGCCCGGTCAACTACTACCGCGCCTCACCCCTGCACCCGCCCACCTCGGCCACGGACCCGGTCAACAGACTCGTGCTGCCCGATGCGCTGCTCCACGTGAGCGTGCCCACGCGCGTGATCTGGGGCGAGGCCGACACCGCCCTGCCCCCCAGCCTGCTCGATGGCCTGGAGGCCTGGGTGCCCGACCTGCAGATCACCCGCCTGCCCGGCCTGACGCACTGGCTGCTGCATGAAGATCCGGACACCGTGACACGTGCACTGGAGCGCGCGCTTCAACACTGAGGGGCGGCGCTACACTGGTCCCATGTCGTACCCGGCATCCACCCATCAGCCCCTCCTGATTTCGGCCACCGAGCTGGCCGATCTGCTCGCCTCGGCGGGCCGGACAGACGTGCTGGTGCTGGACTGCCGCTTCAGCCTGACCAACCCCGTGGGGGGCGAGCAGGCCTATGAGCAGGGCCACATCCCCGGCGCGGTCTACGCCCACCTCGACAGCGACCTGTCCGGGCCCAAGACCGGCCAGAACGGCCGCCACCCCCTGCCCACGCACGGCGGCTTCCAGGCCACGCTGCGGCGCTGGGGCGTCACGCCCGACACCCGCGTGATCACGTATGACGACAGCGGCGGCATGTTCGCCGCCCGCGCCTGGTGGCTGCTGCGCTGGGCCGGCCACACCAACGTGCAGGTGCTCGATGGCAGCTGGGTGGCCTGGCGCGCCCTGCACAACACCGATCCGGCGCGTGCGCCCATCAGCACCGAGGCCGGCGTGCGCACCGCCGGGCCGTTCACCCTGAGCCTGCATGCCGACCACGTCGTCAGCACCCAGCAGGTGATGGACAGCCTGGTCTACGCCACGCCCGAGATCCACCTGATCGACGCCCGCGCCCCGGAGCGCTTTCGCGGCGAAAACGAAACCCTGGACCCGGTAGGCGGGCATATCCCCGGGGCCGTGAACCGCTTCTTCCAGCTCAACCTGGGGCCGGACGGCCGCTTCAAGCCTGCCGACCAGTTGCGAGGCGAGTTCGAATCATTGCTGGGTGAGTTGCCGCTGGACACCGTGGTGCACCAGTGCGGCTCGGGCGTGACGGCCTGCCACAACCTGCTGGCCATGGAGATCGCGGGGTTGCCGGGCACGCGCTTGTATGCGGGCTCGTGGAGTGCCTGGTGCGCGGATCCGGACCGGCCTGTGGCCCGCTGATCTGGCGGAAGTGAGCCCTGCGGGGAGCGGCCGCACAGAGCGCCAGCGAACGCCTCAGCGTTTGGCGCCCGCCAGCGCCTCGTCCACCAGCTCGATCCAGTGCTTGACCGGCGTGCGCATGCCGCCCTGCAGGTGCGTGATGCACCCGATGTTGGCGCTGACCACCACCGGGCTGCCCATCGCCTCCAGCGCCGCCACCTTGGCCTCGCGCAGGGGCTCGGCCAGCTCGGGCTGCAGCAGGCTGTAGGCACCACCTGCGCCACAGCACTGGTGGCTGTCAGTGCGCGCCAGGCGCACATCGAAGCCCAGTTCACGCAGGCCTGATTCGACCGGGCCCGGGCGCGCCGCCGCGCTCAGCTTGAGCGCATGGCTGAAGCTGCAGGGCGGGTGGAAGGTCAAGGCGCCCAGGCTGGCCCCGCTGCCCGGTTTGTGGCGCAAGGCCCGCTGGAGCACCGGCACCCACTGCGGCAGCAGCTCGGCCGGGTCCTTCACCAGCGACACGACACGGCGGGCCTTCTCGGCATAGAGGGGGTCATCGGCCAGCAGGCTGTCGTAGTCCTTGGCCCAGGCACCGCAGCCCGAGGCATTGACCAGGATGGCCTCGGCCGCGGTGTCGCCCTGCAGATAAGGCCACCAGGCGTCGATGTTGCGGCGGGCCTGGGCACGGGCCCCGTCTTCATCACCCAGATGCCCCTTGAGCGCACCGCAACACCCGGCGCCCCGCAAGCGCACGGCCCGCAGGCCCACGGCATCGAGCACGCGGGCAGTGGCCGCATCGATGTGGGGGCGCAGGTGCGGCTGCACGCAGCCCTGGGGCATGAGCACGCGTCGGGTGTGCTGCAACTGGCGGGTGG
>CALAKR010000405.1 GCA_937923225.1 uncultured Aquabacterium sp.
ATGGCTGCAGGCCTGCACCCGCTACTTCCCATTGGTGGGGGCCTGCGTGGGTGTGGTCGGGGCCCTGGTGCTGGCCGCCGCCAGCCTGGCCTGGCCGCCCCTGGTGGCCGTGTTGCTGAGCATGGGGGCCACGGTGTGGATGACGGGCGGTTTCCATGAAGATGGCTGGGCCGACACCTGTGACGGCCTGGGGGGGGCCGTGAGCCGTGAACGCGCGCTGGCCATCATGAAGGATTCGCGCCTGGGCAGCTACGGCGCCTTGGGCCTGGTGCTGATGCTGGGGCTCAAGGCCGCCGCGTTGACCAGCCTGCTGGCCCCGGTGCTGGGCGAGCTCAACGAGGCCCAGAGCAGCCATGTGCACCAGGTGCTGCTGGGCTGGACGCTGATGGCCCTGGTCTGGAGCCACACCACCTCGCGCCTGGCGCCGGTGCTGCTGATCCGCTTGCTGCCCTATGCGGGCGATGTCGAGCATGCCAAGGCCAAGCCGCTGGCCACGGGTGTCTCCTGGGGCGGCGTGCTGGGGGCCGTGGTTGCTTGGGCAGTGGTCAGCCTGGCCCTGGTGGCCTGGGTGGGGCACATCGGCTGGCCGGTGCCCACCTTGTGGCAGGCCATGGGCTGGGCCACGCTGGCGGCACTGCTGGGCACCTGGTGGCTGGTGCGCTGGCTGCGCAAGCGCCTGGGTGGCTACACGGGTGACACCTTGGGCGCGGCCCAGCAGGTCACCGAGGTGCTGAGCCTGCTGGCCTGGCTGGCGGTGGTGCACCCGGTCACGTGGGTGCGCTGGTGAGCGCCTTTGCAGAAGAGGTGGGTAACTGGTGGGCCTGGCGCCACCCCAGGGCCCAAGGTGCCGAAGGCCGCTGCATCGGCCACACCGATCTCGCCCTGGATCCGCGCAAGGCCCGCAGACTGGCAAGGCGCATTCGCCGTGAGTCCGTACGCCATGGCATACCCAAGGTGGTGTGCACCTCGGATCTGCGCCGCTGCCGTGATGTCGGCCGCCTGCTGCGTCGCTGGGGCTGGCGCCATGTGGTGATGCCTGAGTTGCGCGAGGCTGACTTCGGTGACTGGGATGGACGCCTGTGGGCCTCCATTGGCCAGGCCCCGGTGGAGGCCTGGTGCATGGATTTCGCCGATCACGCGCCGGGCGGCGGCGAAAGCCTGCGCCAGGTGCTGACGCGTGCCGCCGCATGGGTGCCGCCTGCGTCAGCCGGTGCGTTGGTGGCCCATGGGGGCTGGATGCTGGCACGCCGATGGGGGGCGCGGCACGGCCCCGGGCAATGCCCCGCCTCCGCCACGCAATGGCCCGCGCCTCCTTGCCATGGGCAATGCTGGCGGCTCTGAGTGGCCAGTCGATGACCTGATGTCGAGTGCCTGAATCTGCTGGCTCGCAGGTGCAGGTGTTGCGCCTCGGTCGCGCCTCAGTCGCGCCAATCCCGTTGTCTTACGCCCGCCAGCCGCAGGTACAGCTTTGCCACCCAGTTCAGCGCCCCTCGCATCCAGCGTGTCGATCGAGGCTGCGCCACATCGCTCGCCCGTGGCACTTCCGCGCTGTCGGCAAAGTCACGGGCCAGCGCGGCGCCCAGCGTCTTGGCAAAGCCCCGGTCACGCACGATCAGGTTGCCTTCCAGGTTGACCAGCATCGACAGGGGATCCAGGTTGGAAGATCCCACCGTGGCCCACTCGTCGTCCACACACAGCACCTTGGCATGCAGCCACGAGGGCTGGTATTCGAAGATGCGCACACCATGGGCCTGCAGCTCGTCGTACAGGGCGCGTGCGGCGATGGCGGCGATCTTGTAATCCACCTTGCCCTGCAGCAGCAAGCGCACACGCACGCCCCGATCGGCAGCGTGCTTGAGCGCGCGGCGCAGCGCCCGGCCGGGGTAGAAATAGGGCGTGACGATGTCCACGTTCGAGCGCGCCTGCTGGATGGCCTGCAAGGATGCCCGCTCGATGGTACGGCGCTGGCGCAGGTTGTCGCGCAGCACGAAGGCGGCCCGCATCGGCAGTCGGATGCCCGCGCTGGCACTGATCTGGCCTTGCTCTACCGGTGGCAAGCGCAGGCGAGCCTGCTGCCACACCCGTCGCAGCCGCTTCATGCGGCCGGGCACCTTCATCCACTCGATCAGGTCGTCGCGCCAGTCGCGGCCCAGCGTGGCGCGTGTCCACATGGCCCGGATGGTGTGCTGTACGGGCAGGGCGGTGGGGCCCTGCACCTGCACGGCGTAGTCCAGGCGCGGCTGGCTGGTCCAGCCATGCACCAGGTCATGGCGGTCGTCGATCAGATTGATGCCGCCCACGAAGCCCAGGTCCTCGTCGACCACGCACAGCTTGAGGTGCATGCGCCGCCAGTTGCGGCTGTTGAGCGCCGACAGCAGCCCTGCTACTGGGCGGTAGATGGCCAGCTGGATGCCCTGGTGGCGCAGGCTTTGCCAGAAGGCCTCGGGCACCTCGCGTGAGCCCACGCCGTCCATCACCACCTGCACGGTCACGCCGCGGCGTACCGCGCGTGCCAGTGCTTCAAACACCAGATCGGCCTGGCCTCCGGTGCCTGTCAGGTAGTTGGCCAGCCAGACGCTCTCTTGCGCGGCGTCGATGGCCTGCACCATCGCCGGGAACAGCTCGTCGCCGCCACGCAGCAAGGCCACGCGGTTGCCGCCGGTGAATACCGGCCTGCGCTGGGCGTACCAGGCCAGCGAGAGGGACTGCGTGGCACCGTCGCCGAAGCTCAGATGCCTGGGGGGGCCTTGCATCACGCCAGCTCGAACTCCGCCACCAGGGGCAGGTGGTCCGACAGCCTGGCCCAGGCCGTGCCGCGCGGCACCAAGATGGATTGGCACTGCAGCCCGCGCGTGTAGACGCGGTCCAGTGCCAGAACCGGCACGCGCGAGGGGTAGGTGGGCACGCGCTCGGCCATCAGCGTGCGCGCGCGCGTCAGGCCCGCATCGATCAGGATGTGGTCCAGCGCCTCGTTCCAGTCATTGAAATCGCCAGCGACGACCACCGGGGCATCCGGCGGCAGGACCTCGGCCACCAGCTTGGCCACGCGTGAGGTCTGGCGCACGCGGCTGGAATGGATCAGGCCCAGGTGCACCACCACCACGTGCACCTCGATGCCGTTCCACTGCACCGGCACGTGCAGCAGGCCGCGCTGCTCGAAGCGGTGGTCCGACACATCATGGTGGCCAATGCTGCCGATGGGCCAGCGTGAGAGCAGGGCGTTGCCATGCTCGCCGTGCTTGGTGGTGGCATTGGTGCGGTAGGCCACGTCGTAGCCTTCCGGCGCCAGGTAATCGGCCTGGGGTTTGTCGGGCCAGCAGCCGTGCCCGAACTGGGTCACGGAAAACTTGCGCGCCTCTTGGTGATTGAAGCTGCGCACCTCCTGCAGGCAGATGATGTCGGCGTCCAGCGCCTCCACGGCCAGGCCCAGGTTGTGGATCTCCAGGCGCTTGGCGGGCCCCATGCCGCGCACACCCTTGTGGATGTTGTAGGTGGCTACCCGCAGCCCCTTGGCGGACAAGGTAGTGGCGGCCGGCGGCAGCAGGGTCGATTGAAACGGGTTCAGCACGTCGGTGTCTCGTTGGTCATGCTGATCGCTACCTTAGCGCGTTTGGGATGTCCCCTGTGGCACGTCAACCCGTGGAACGTCGCCCATTATTGGCCTTCATCGACAACTGCAGGATCGCCTCGGCGTTGGAGGGCGAGAAGCAGCGGTCGGCCGCCTCGCGCAGCGGCAGCCAGGCGTAGGCCGTATGCTCGCGTGGCGCCAGGGTGACGGGCGTGCCCGCCGGCACGCACAGCCCGAAGACCCGCTCCAGGTTGTGGGTGACGCCTGGAGCGTAGCGGTGGCGCCACACGGGGTAGATCTCGTAGATGTTCTCGATGGCCCAGTCGGTGAGCGCCGTTTCAGGGATGCCCTCGCTGCCCACCAGGATGCCGGTTTCCTCGTGCACTTCGCGGATGGCGGTGGTGCGCCAATCCTCGTCTTCCGTGTCCTTGGAGCCCGTCACGCTCTGCCAGAAGCCGGGCTGCTTGGCACGCTCGATCAGCAGCACGTCCAGCGCCGGTGTGTGGATCACGACCAGCACGGATTGCGGGATCTTGTGGGGCGATGCGTTGGACACTGTCTGGGGCGTCGTCATGGGTTCAAGAGTGTCGCATGGGCGAAAACTCGCGCCCATAAACAAAAACCGCCCCCAGGGGAGCGGCTTTCAAGAGGCTGGCCCTGCAGGGGGCCAGGGCGTGGGATCAGGCAGGTGCGTTGCCCGCAGCCACCTGCGCATTGCGCAGGCGGATGTGCAGTTCGCGCAGTTGCTTCTCGTCCACGTTCGACGGGGCGCCCGTCAGCAGGCACTGGGCGCGCTGCGTCTTCGGGAAGGCGATCACGTCGCGGATGGACTCGGCCTTGGTCATCAGCGTCACCAGGCGGTCCAGGCCGAAGGCCAGGCCACCGTGCGGGGGCGCGCCGTATTGCAGCGCGTCCAGCAGGAAGCCGAACTTCACCTTGGCGTCTTCGGCGCTGATGTTCAGGGCCGTGAAAACCTTGCTCTGCACCTCGGCGCGGTGGATACGGATCGAGCCGCCACCCAGTTCCCATCCGTTGAGCACCATGTCGTAGGCCTTGGCAATGCACTTGCCCGGGTCCGTGTCCATGTAGTCTTCGTGGCCGTCCTTCGGGGCGGTGAACGGGTGGTGCACGGCGTTCCAGCGGTCGGCTTCGTCGTCGTACTCGAACATCGGGAAATCGACCACCCACAGCGGGGCCCAGCGGTCTTCGAACAGGCCGCTCTTCTTGCCGAAATCGCTGTGGCCGACCTTCAGGCGCAGCGCACCGATCGCGTCGTTGACGACCTTCTCCTTGTCGGCACCGAAGAAGATCAGGTCGCCGTCCTTGGCGCCCGTGCGCTTGAGGATCTCGGCAATCGCTGCGTCGTGCAGGTTCTTCACGATGGGCGACTGCAGGCCGTCACGGCCCTTGGCCACTTCGTTGACCTTGATCCAGGCCAGGCCCTTGGCGCCGTAGATCTTGACGAACTCGGTGTAGGCGTCGATCTCGCCGCGCGACATGGCGCCGCCGCCGGGCACGTTCAGGGCCACCACGCGGCCGCCCTTGGTCGTGGCGGGGGTGGAGAAGACCTTGAAGTCCACGTCGGCCATCACCTCGGTCAGCTCGGTGAACTGCAGCTTCACGCGCAGGTCGGGCTTGTCCGAGCCGTACAGGAACATGGCGTCGGCATACGTCATGACCGGGTACTCGCCCAGGTCGACGTTGAGCGCCTTCATGAACACATGGCGGATCATGCCTTCGAACATGTCACGGATTTCCTGCTCGGTCAGGAAGCTCGTTTCAATATCGATCTGGGTGAATTCGGGCTGGCGGTCGGCGCGCAGGTCCTCGTCGCGGAAGCACTTGGTGATCTGGTAGTAGCGGTCGAAGCCGGCCACCATCAGCAGCTGCTTGAACAGCTGGGGGGACTGAGGCAGCGCGAAGAACTGGCCGTCGTGCACGCGCGAAGGCACCAGGTAATCGCGCGCTCCTTCGGGCGTGCTCTTGGTCAGCATCGGGGTTTCGATGTCGACGAAGCCGTGCTCGTCCAGGAACTTGCGAGCCTCCATGGCCACGCGGTAGCGCAGCATCAGGTTGCGCTGCATGTAGGGGCGGCGCAGGTCCAGCACGCGGTGCGTCAGGCGCGTGGTTTCCGACAGGTTCTCGTCGTCGAGCGGGAAGGGCGGCGTCACGGAGGCGTTGAGCACCTCCAGCGTGTGCGCCAGCACTTCGATCTTGCCGCTGGTCAGGGCAGCGTTCTCGGTGCCGGCCGGGCGGGCGCGCACCACGCCGGTGATCTTCACGCAGAACTCGTTGCGCACGTCCTCGGCGGTCTTGAAGGTGTCGGCACGGTCGGGGTCGAACACCACCTGCACCAGGCCTTCGCGGTCACGCAGGTCGATGAAGATCACGCCGCCGTGGTCGCGGCGACGGTTCACCCAACCCGACAGGGTGACGGTTTCGCCCAGCAGGGCTTCGGTCACAAGACCGCAATAGTGGGAGCGCATGGCCATGGCTAGTCTTCCTGCGCCCTCTTGGGACGCGACAAGGTTTGTTATTTATCCGCGAGCGTGGTGTCGGGTGGCGTCACCACGCCCATCGAAACGATGTATTTGAGCGCGGCATCCACGCTCATGTCGAGTTCAATGCAGTCGCTCTTGCGCACGATCACGAAGTAGCCCCCGGTGGGGTTGGGTGTCGTGGGCACGAACACGCTGAGGTATTCGTCGCGCAGATAGGCTGCGATCTCGCCGCTGGGCGAACCGGTGACGAAGGCCACGGTCCAGACGCCCTCGCGCGGCCACTGCACCAGCACGGCCGTGCGGAACGCATTGCCGGTCTCGGAGAACAAGGTGTCCGACACCTGCTTGACGCTCGAATAGATCGAGCGCACCACAGGGATGCGGCTGACCACGGCATCGCCCCAGGATACCAGCTTGCGGCCCGCAAAGTTGCTGGCTGCGAAACCGACCAGCAGCAAGATGGCCAGCGTCAACAGCACGCCGAAACCGGGAATGTGCAGGCCCAGCAGCCGGTCGGGCTGCCAGCTCTCGGGCAGGATGGTCAGCGTCTGGTCGAGCGTGCCGACGATCCAGTTCAGCACCCACACGGTGATGACGCCGGGAACGATCACCAGCAGGCCGGTGAACAGCCCTTTGCGCAAGGCAGCCATGGGACTCAATCGGCCGCGACGGCTGCGGGAGCCGGCGCGGCAGGTG
>CALAKR010000406.1 GCA_937923225.1 uncultured Aquabacterium sp.
GAAGCCCGGCCAGAGGCCCCCTCAGACCCCGCTCCGCGTTGCCACGACAAAGCGCTCAGCCCTTTGCAGGCAGAGGATCAGTGCGCGCCCAAGGCCCGTGCCTTGTGCAGCCAATCGCGCAGCGCGCCCAGCATGTCCGCCTGGCTGAAGGAGCAGCTTTCTTCCGTGAACAGCGCGCTCGATTCCAGCTGGCTCAGCACGCGGTCCAGCACGTCCAGGTAGCGCGCAGGCAAGGCCGGCTGATGCTGCTGGGCGGCCTCGCGCCACTGCGTGGCCAGTTCGTGCAGCCCCAGCCGCCCCTGGCTGAAGGCATCGAGCGAAGGTTCCAGGGCAGAGAGATGGTCGCTCATGACGTCGGTCCTGATGGGGCTTTTGGGGCTTTGGAAGTTACCAGCGCGGCTGGCTCAGTTCATCGAACAGGGCGGTGTACAGGCTCAGGCGCGTGGGGCTGATCTGGCCCTGCGCCACGGCGGCCTGCACGGCGCAGCCCGGCTCCTGCCGGTGCGTGCAGTTGTGGAAGCGGCAGTCGTTCATGTGCGCGGAGATGTCCGGCATCAGCCGCTGCAGCTCGGTCGGCTCGATATGGTGCAGGCCGAACTCCTGGAACCCCGGCGAATCGATCACGGCGCTGCTGCGCGCTTCGTCCAGCCAGTACCAGAGGCTGGAGGTGGTGGTGTGGCGGCCCGAGTTCAGCGCCTGCGAGATCTCGCCGACCTCGGCGCGGGCGTTGGGCAGCAGGGTGTTGATCAGCGTGCTCTTGCCGGCGCCCGAGGGGCCCAGCACCAGCGTGGCCTTGCCGTCCAGCAACGGGGCCATCTGGGCGCGTGCGGCGTCGGTCTCTTGCTTGAGCGACAGCTCCACCACCGGGTAGCCCATGGCCTTGTACGGTGCCAGGCGCTCGCGTGCGGTGGGCGTGCCGGGCAGGTCGATCTTGTTGAGCACGATGGTGGCCGGGATGTCGGCCGATCGGGCGGCGATCAGGGCGCGCGTGAGCTGCGCTTCGCTGAACACGGGCTCCACGGCGATCCACATCAGCAACTGGTCCAGGTTGGCCGCGAAGGACTTGCTGCGCCATTCATCCTGCCGATAGAGCAGGTTGCGGCGCTCGGCCACGGCGACGATCACGCCCTCATCACCGCCTTCCAGCGTGTGCTGCCAGCGCACGCGGTCACCGACCACGGCCTCGCTCTTCTTGCCACGGGGGTGGCAGATCAGGCGGCTGCCGTCAGTGGTTTCGACCACGACATGGCGGCCGTGGGTGGCCACGACCAGGCCTTCTTCACCGACCGCGGCACCGGCGTCCTTGCCGCCCTTGGCCCGGCCACCGCGGCCCGCTGCGCTCGCGCGCTTCATGAGGCGAGGGCGTCCACGCGGGCGGCGCAGATGAAGTCGTTGATCGACAGACCGTTCACGGAGTGCGTGTTCCAGCGCAGGGTGCACTGGTTGTAGCTCACGGCCATGTCGGGGTGGTGGTCCTGCTCGTTGGCGATCCAGGCCACGGCGTTGACGAAGGCCATGGTGTGGCGGAAATCCGCAAACTTGAAACGCTGCTGCAGCGCGCCGTCGATCACAGCCCAGCCCTGGACCTGCTGCAGCAGGGCTGCCAGTTCGGTCGGGCCCAGGGGCTGGCCGGCCTGGTGCTGGCAGCGCTGGAGGTGCAGGGGCGTGCTCATGGCTTGAACGACAGCAGGAAAGGCATGGACAGCGACATCAGGGGCATCAAGGGATCAGGCTGGCTGGGTGCGCAGGGCCGCCAGGCGTTCGGAAGCCGGCGGGTGCGAGTAGTAGAAGCGCACGTACAGCGGATCAGGGGTCAGCGTGGAGGCATTGTCGTCGTAAAGCTTGACGAGCGCACGGGCCAGATCGCTGCCCTGGGCGTGGGCGCAGGCGTAGGCATCGGCCTGGAACTCGTCGCGGCGCGAGAAGGTGGCCATCAGCGGTGCGGCGAAGAAGCCCACCAGTGGCACCACCATCATGAAGAGCAGCAGGGCCAGGGCATCGTTGGGAGCGTCCAGGTTGGGGCGCACGCCCAGGCCCACGTAGAAGCCCAGTTGCTGCGACAGCCAGCCCAGCAGGGCGAAAGCGCCCAGGCTGATGGCGAACAGGCCGATCATGCGCTTGAGCACGTGCTTGTGCTTGAAGTGGCCCAACTCGTGCGCCAGCACGGCCTCGACCTCGCCGGGGTTCAGGCGCGCCAGCAGTGTGTCGAAGAAGACCACGCGCTTGGCCGCGCCCAAGCCGGTGAAGTAGGCGTTGCCGTGGGCCGAGCGGCGGCTGCCGTCCATCACGAACAGGCCCTTGGACGCGAAGCCGCAGCGCTGCATCAGGCCTTCGACGCGGGATTTCAGGGCCTCGTCCTGCAGGGGCTGGAACTTGTTGAACAGCGGCGCGATGAGGGTCGGGAAGATCACCATCATCAGCAGCGAAAAGCCCGTCCACGCGCACCAGGCCCACAGCCACCACAGGCTGCCGGCCGCGCCCATCAGCCACAGGATCAGGGCGGCAATGGGGCCGCCGATGGCCACGCCCAGCAGCGTGCCCTTGACCTGGTCGCCCAGCCAGAGCTTGAGCGTCATGCGGTTGAAGCCATGGCGCTGCTCCAGCCGGAAAGTGTTCCACAGTTCCAGCGGCAGCTCGATCACGGCGCCAATGACGGAAAAGGCGGCCAGCAGAGCCAATTGGTAGCCCAGCGGGCCCAGGGTGGGCAGCCAGGCCTCGACCAGCCAGGTGTTCAGGGCATCCAGCCCGCCCAGCAGCGTCCAGCCCAGCAGCACGGCCGAACTCACGGCGGTGGCGACCATGCCGAAGCGCAGTTTGGCGATGGTGTAGTCGGCGGCGCGCTGGTGGCTTTCCAGCGTGATGGTGTCCGCGAACGGGGCGGGCACTTGGCTGCGGTGCTGGGCCACATGGCGCACCTGGCGGCTGGCCAGCCAGAACTTGACCAGCAAAGAGGCCACCAGCAACAGGGCCAATGCCAGGGTGACGGCGTCTGCGGGAACAATAGGGGTGTTCATAGGGCGCAAGTGTACGATCCACCCCCACCCGCCTGCGCCACAATCAGGGGTAGGCTAGTCACTATCGAGGTTTCATGAGCACCCCCCAATCCACCACCACCCTGGCCCCCAGCGAGCACAACCTGATCTGGATCGATCTGGAGATGACGGGGCTCAAGCCGGAAAGCGACCGCATCATCGAGATCGCCGTGGTGGTGACCGATCCGCACCTGAACGTGCGCGTGGAAGGCCCCGTGCTGGCCGTGCACCAGTCCAACGAGACGCTGGACAAGATGGACGCCTGGAACAAGGGCACGCACGGCAAGAGCGGCCTGATCGATCGGGTCAAGGCCTCCACCGTCGGTGAGGCCGAGGCCGAGCAACAGGTGATCGAGTTCCTCAAGAAATACATCGGCAGCAACAAGTCGCCCATGTGCGGCAATTCCATCTGCCAGGATCGTCGCTTCCTGGCCAACTACATGCCCAAGCTGGAAGCCTTCTTCCACTACCGCAACCTGGATGTCAGCACGCTCAAGGAGCTGGCGCGCCGCTGGAAGCCGGGCCTGAGCGAAGGCTTCAAGAAGGCGCAGAAGCACACCGCGCTGGCCGACATCCACGAGTCGATCGAAGAGCTGGTGTACGACCGCGAGCACTTCCTGGTGAAGTGACTCGGGCGGTGTGACCGCCCGTCAGGCCGGGCGCAGCAGCAGCTTGGCGTGCAGGCCGTGGCCGTTGGCCGCCGGGCTGACCAGGTCCAGCGTGCCGCCCATCTGCCGCGCGATGGCGCTGACGATGGCCAGGCCAAGGCCGTGGCCGGGCGAGGGGCTTTCGCCGCGCTCGAAGGGCTGGCGCACGGTGTCCAGCCGGTCTGGCGGGATGCCGGGGCCTTCGTCGAGCACCTCGATGGAGGGCAGCGGCGTGATGCGCACGGTGACCTGCTGTGTCTCGCCGCTGTGCAGCAGCGCGTTCTCGATCAGGTTGCGCAGGGCGATGCCCAGGGCGTCCAGGTCGCCCTGCACCATCACGCTCTCGCTGGCGATGGCGTCGCCCGCCTGTTCATCAGACGGGGCCGTGGGCAGCTCCAGGTGCAGACGGGCCTGCTGCTCGGGCTGGTTGAACTCTTCCAGCACCAACTGGGCCACGTCGATCAGGTCGACCGGCTCGGTGTGCTGGCCCACGCCGGCATCCGCGCGTGAGAGCTGCAGCAGCTTGACGCACAGGTGGTGCAGGCGGGTGAGTTGGCGCCCCAGGGTGTCGATGCGCTGCAGCATGGCGGCGCGCTCCTCGCCCTGCATGGTGACGCTGTGGGTGAACTCGTGCACCAGGCGCTGCAGCTGGGCCTGGGCGGCGGCGATGGGGGTGCGCAGCTCGTGCGCGCTGTTGGCCGCGAAGGCGCGTTCGGCCTGGCGCACCTGCATCAGGCGCTCGAACAGCTGGTTCAGGCCTTCGGCCAGCGGGGTGAGTTCGCGCGGCAGGCCGGTCACGGCCACGGGGTCGAGCTCGCCGCGGTCGCGGGCGCGCAGATCCTGATTGAGGTCATCCAGGCGGCGGAACACCCGGCGCAGCATCCACGTGAGCGTGAGCGCCGTCAAAGGCAGCAGGGCCAGCAGCGGCAGCAGCAGGGCCTGGGCGCCGCTGAGCAGGGCCTCGAGCCGGTCATGCATGGGCGCGGCCACCACGGCGATGCGGTCCAGGTGCGGGGCGGGCAGCACCACGATGTGCCAGTCGCCCTCGCTGATCGACAGGTGTTTGGTCAGGGGCGCCAGGGGCTTGTCAGGGGCCTGCTGGGTGCGCCAGACCAGGCGGCCATCCTTGGCGTAGACCTGCATCAGCATGGCCTGGTTGTGCGAGATGGCCGGGTGCGGCAGCACGATGGTGCTGTCGGTGGACGGCGGTGTGGGCAGCAGCAGCAGCGTGGTGGCGATCTCTTCCTGCGCCGTGTCCAGCACGCGGTTGGTCTCCTTCCACTGGGCGTACAGCGCCAGGCCGGAGCCCAGCAGCCACAGCCCGGTCATCGCGGCGAGCAGGCGGTTGCGAAGCCGCCGCTCGAGGCTCCAGCCTTCAGAGGTCCAGTCGGTAGCCCAGGCCACGGTGCGTGCTGATCAGTTCGGTTCCCAGCTTGCGACGCAGGCGGCTGATGATGACTTCCATGGAGTTGCTCTCGGCCTCGATGCGGCCGGGCTGGAACAGCGCCGTGCGGATTTGCTGGCGCGACAGGGTGTGGCCGGGGCGCGCGGCCAGGCAGGACAGCAGCGACCATTCCATGGCCGTGAGCGTGACCTGCTGTCCATCGAGGCGGGCCACCTTGTTCTCGAAATCGAGCGCGACACGGTTGGTGCGCAGCACGGGGGCCTGGCTCAGGCCGACACGGCGGCTGACGGCTTCCATGCGGGCGACCATCTCGTCCAGATCGAAGGGCTTGACGAGGTAGTCGTCGGCGCCTGCCTGCAGGCCCTTGATGCGGTCGCTGATCTGGTCACGGGCGGTGAGCATCAGCACGGGCCGGCGATCGCCGCGGGCGCGCCAGTTCTTGAGCAGCTCGATGCCGTCGCCATCGGGCAGGCGCAGGTCCAGCAGGGCCAGCTCGATGTCGGGCTGGGTCATGGCCCGGTCGGCCTGTTCGCAGGTCTTGAGCCAGCTCACGGTATGGCCCTGGGCTTCCAGGTGTTCGGCCACGGCCTGGCCAAGGTCGATGTCGTCTTCGAGCAGGAGCAGGTGCATGGGGGTGACTTGCGTGCGGGCCAGCGGCTGAGGGGCGCTGGCGGGGCCCGTGGTTGGGATTGTCATCACTTCGAAGGGGTGTTGGTTCATGCCCCGTTCACACCAGGGTGTTGCGCCATCGGGCAGTGCGGTGCTGCTAGAGTGCGCGGTTTTGCGCCGTGGCGGGCCTGGATCGGGCTCATGGCGTTTGGTGTGGACGGGTGTGAAATGAGTTCCCTATCGACAACAACGCCGCATGACGGCGATCGGCTGACAAGCGCCCCGCAGGTACGCGAGGCATCGCGCATCGTGAGATTCGATCAGCCCTCATCGGCCCCTGCCATCGACCATCCGCGTGAGGATCGGCGTGAGCTGGGATGCCCCACGCGCGAGACCTGGACGCTGTACGAATCCGGCCCGGATGGGGTGTCCGCTGGCATCTGGACCTGCGAGGTCGGACGCTGGCGAATCGCCTTTGCGCCCCGTAAACACGAGTATTTCTTCGTGCTGGAGGGGCGGTTGCGCCTGCATGACCAGGCGGGCGGCGTGACCGAGGTGGTGGCCGGCCAGGGCGCTGTGATTCCGGGTGGATTCGAGGGCGCGTTCGAGGTGCTGGAGCCTGTGCGCAAGCACTTCGTGGTGGTCGAGCGCTGAGGTTGTCGTTGCCGGGCTTCGGCTGAACGAAGCTGAATGAACCGGGGTGGTCCGAGTGGGGCCGTCAGGCCGTGTTCATGTTCAAGGCTGCCATGGCCAGGCCTTGATGGCTTGGGCAAGCCATTCGGCAGGCGTTGACGCCTCGAGCGGCGGCAGGCCCAGTGCGCCACCGGCGTCACGTAAGGCTTGCAGCACCAGGGCAGGGGTGGATGTGTCGAGCGCCGGCGCCCCATGCTGCTTGGACAGTTTCTCGCCACGCGCATCCAGCACCAGGGGCGTGTGCAGGTAGCTGGGCGCGGGGACGCCCAGCAGGCGCTGCAGCCATTGCTGGCGCGGCGTGTTGTCGGCCAGGTCCTCGCCGCGCACGATGTCGGTGATGCCTTGTTCGGCGTCATCCACCACCACGGCCAGTTGGTAGGCCCACAGGCCGTCGGCGCGGCGCACGACGAAATCGCCGACCTCGGTGTCCAGGGCCTGTTGCTGATCGCCCAGGCGGCGGTCATGCCAGGGCCACAGGGCTTGCGTTTCGGGGTCTTTGGGCACCGCAACACGCCAGGCGCGGGCTGGGCGGCCTTTCAGCCCATCGAGGCCCGGTGCGGCGGGGCGGCAGGTGCCGGGGTAGACCAGCTCGCCATGGCGTGGCTTGACCCAGCCCAGGCGGGCGTGTTCGGCGGCGATCTCGGCGCGGGTGCAGGCGCAGGGGTAGGCGTGGCCGGCGGCGGTGAGTTGATCCAGGGCGCGCTGGTAGGCCGCGCCGCGCTGGCTCTGGTAGACCACGTCACCTTCGGCATGCAGGCCGCAATCGGCCAGTTGCTGCAGGATGATCCGGTCGGCGCCGGGCTGGCAGCGGGGTGGGTCGATGTCTTCGATGCGCACCAGCCACTGGCCATCGTGGGCGCGTGCATCCAGCCAGCTGGCCAGCGCGGCCACCAGCGAGCCGGCGTGCAGCGGGCCGGTGGGCGAGGGCGCGAAGCGGCCGATGTAGCGTGTCGGACAAGGCATGCGCTCAGCAGCCATTCAACTCAGGCAGGGCACGCTCAGCAGCGCGGCGCGCGTGGTCGGGCTGCCCAACTGGCTCAGCCACCAGGCCAGGGCCTTGCCGGGCTGCTGGCTGGCCTGGCGCCAGGCGTAGTGCGCCCGGATCACGCGGGGCGGCTGGGCCACTTCCTTGCGCTGCAGGCGGCCGGCCTCCACATCGGGCAGCACCATGTAATCGGGCAGGAAGCCGCAGCCCAGGCCGCGCCGCAGGGCTTCGAGCTTGTCGCCCATGGTCGAGACGGTCAACACATCCTGCCCCGGCAGGATGCCGACGGTGACGGTTTCCGAGTGGCGGGTGGTGTCGGCCACGGCGATCACGCGGTGCGCGGTGAGCTCGGCCGCGCTGATCGGCTCGCTCTGTCTGGCCAGCGGGTGGAAGGGCGCCACCACGAAGACGAACTCCACATCGCCCAGCGTGTCCATGTGGATGTCGCTGATGCCCGGGCGGCCAGCCGTGACGCCCAGGGCCAGGTCGGCGTGGCCGGAGGCCAGGGCCTCCCAGGTGCCGGTCAGCACCTCGTCGCGGATCTTCAGGCGGGTGGGCGGCGAGGTCTCGTGGAAGGCCTGTACCAGGTCGAACAGAGGGCCGTGGCTCACGATGCCATCGACCGCGATGGTGAGCTGCGTCTCCCAGCCGGAGGCCACGCGCTGCACGCGGTTGGCCACCGCGTCCATCTGGGCCAGCAGGCGGCGGCCTTCGTTGAGCAATTCCTCACCGGCGGCGGTGAACTGGGCCTGGCGGGAGCGGCGGTCGAAGAGCAGCACGTCCAGCGCGTCTTCCAGTTGGCGCACGCTGTAGGTCAGGGCCGAGGGCACCTTGCCCAGCTCGCGCGCGGCGGCGGCGAAGCTGCCCGTGCGCTCGATGGTGTCCATCATCTCCAGGGCTTCCGGGGTCAGCACGTGG
>CALAKR010000407.1 GCA_937923225.1 uncultured Aquabacterium sp.
ATTCGTTCAACAGCACCACGGCACCATCGAATGCGAGAGCGAGCCCGGACGCACGGTCTTCCGAATCCTGATCCCCTTGCCATGAGCAAGGCAGTGGGCGGGTTCGAGCCGAGCGAGGGGCCCGCCCACCGGGTGCAACCATTCACAGGCCGGCATGAAACCCATCTGGATCGTTGACGACGACCAATCCATTCGCTTTGTGCTTGAAAAGGCGCTGGCCCGAGAAGATCTGCCGGTACGCAGCTTCACCAACCCGCGGGACGTGCTCACGGCCCTGGACGACGATGAGCCCCAGGTGCTGGTTTCCGACATCCGGATGCCGGGGGGTTCGGGCATCGACCTGCTGAGCAAGGTCAAGGCGCGCCTGCCGGGCCTGCCCGTCATCATCATGACGGCCTACTCCGATCTGGACAGTGCCGTGTCGGCCTTCCAGGGCGGGGCGTTCGAATACCTGCCCAAGCCGTTTGACTTGACCAAAGCGATCGAGCTGATCCGCCGTGCGGTCGATGAAAGCGTTCGCGAGGACGTGGCCGACGAGCGCCTGCAGCAGATGCCCGAGATGCTGGGGCAGGCCCCGGCCATGCAGGATGTCTTCCGCGCGATCGGCCGGCTGAGCCAGAGCAATGTCACCGTGCTGATCACCGGTGAATCGGGCGCCGGCAAGGAGCTGGTGGCGCACGCGCTGCACAAGCACAGCCCCCGTGCCAACGGCCCCTTCGTGGCCATCAACACGGCGGCCATCCCGAAAGACCTGCTGGAATCCGAACTGTTCGGTCATGAGCGCGGGGCCTTCACCGGCGCGCAGACCATGCGGCGCGGACGCTTCGAGCAGGCCGATGGCGGCACGCTGTTCCTCGATGAAATCGGCGACATGCCTTTTGATCTGCAGACGCGCCTGCTGCGCGTGCTGTCGGACGGGCAGTTCTACCGCGTGGGCGGCCATCACCCGCTCAAGGCCAATGTGCGCGTGATCGCGGCCACCCACCAGAACCTGGAAGACCGGGTGCGCCAGGGCGTATTCCGGGAAGACTTGTTCCACCGCCTGAACGTGATCCGCCTGCGCCTGCCGCCGCTGCGCGAGCGCCGTGAGGACGTGCCCACACTGGCGCGCTTCTTCATGCAAAAGAGCGCGAAGGAGCTGGGCGTGGAAGCGAAGCGCATCTCCGAGAGCGCGCTGGCCCGCCTGATGGCCTTCGACTTCCCCGGCAACGTGCGCCAGCTGGAGAACATCTGCCACTGGCTGACCGTGATGGCCCCGGCTCAGGTGATCGAATCCAAGGATCTGCCGCCAGAGCTGATGGGCGTGGCGCCACTGGCCAACGTAGCCATTGCGCCGGAGTCACCGGCTGGGGCGACCTCTGCCTCTGCCGCGAGCATGCCGGCCAGCGCTGCGCCCGCAGCACCGTTGGCATCGGGAGGCACTTACGCGCCACCCGTGACCGCTCCCGTGGCCCCGGCATCGGCCTATGCGGCGCCGCTTGAGCAGCCACAGGCCGTGCAGGCGGCCTCTGATGGCTGGGGCAGGGTGCCCATGCCCTCGGCGATGCCCGCACCCGCTGCGCCACAGGCGGCCGCCCCGAATGGCTGGCTTGGCGACCTGGAGCGCGAAGCACGCACCCTGCTGGATGCAGGTCAGACCGACGTGTGGGATCAGCTGACCCGCCGCTTTGAAGCCTGCCTGATCCACACGGCGCTGGACCTGACCCGCGGCCGGCGCATCGAGGCTGCTCAAAAGCTGGGGATCGGTCGCAACACGATCACCCGCAAGATCCAGGAACTTGGCATCGACGACTGAGCGCCAAGGACCGGGTTGTCCTGCGAGCCAGGGCTCAGGGTCTTCCCCAGGGCTCGGCTGAAAGGGCTCAAGCTTTAGCGGCAATATGCCGCTAAAGCCCCCTGATTCCCTTGTTTTTCTTCCGCGAGATGGAAAAGCCTTCTGTCACGATGAGAAACGAGTGGACTTGGGGAATGTTCAAATGTGGCCTCGACGCCGACAAGCTGACAACGGATCGCACTGGGTGGCCGCCGCCCAGGACGGCGCCGTGCTGCGCGCGCTGCAGGTCACTTATGGCACCGATGAACGCCCGAGCCTGGCTTGGGTTCACAGCCAGGAGAGCGCTGATTTCTCTCGTGGTTTGCGCGCGCTGGGACGTGCGCACCCTCTGCGCGGGGTGTCTCTCGCCGGGGTGTTGGGTCGAGCCCAGTACCGCCTGATTTCCACCGAACTGGATGACCTGCCCCGCGAGGAGTGGGCCGGTGTCGTGCGCTGGCGGCTCAAGGAGCAGGTGGACTTCCCGGTGGACGATGCCATCGTGGATGTGCTGGGTGTGCCGCAGGACACGCAGAACCGTGGCACCCAATCCGCCATCGCCTTGCTGGAGCCGAGAGCCGAGGTTCAGGCCCTGGCCCTGGCCGTGGACGATGCGGGCCTGAGCTGGAGCGCCATCGAGGTCCCGGAAACCTGTCTGCGCAATATCTGCGCCCTGGCGGAAACTCCGTCGCAGGCGCATGCCCTGATCGCCTTTGGCAGCGAGCACGCCCTGCTGGTGATCACGCTGGGCGGTGAGCTGGTGATGACGCGCACGATCGAGGTGGCCTCGGCCGCCCTGATGGGCAGTGAAGAGGCGCGCGGCGGTGCCGTGGGCCGGGCCGGTCTGGAAGTGCTGCGTACGCTGGATACGTTCGAGCGTACCCACAGCAGGGCCACCTTGTCCGGGCTGTCCGTGGCCCTGCCGGGCGGGTCCGCCAGCATGGCAGAGGTGCTGGCTGATCTGGTCTACGTGCCGGTCAAGCCGCTGGAGCTGGGGCAACTGCTGGATTGCGCTGCCCTGGGCGACAGCCCCGAGCAGATAGAGGCACTGGCCTCCCTGGAGAACCTGTGCCTGCTGGGCGCCGCCTTGCGGCCTTTGAGCCAGACCAAGGGCTGCCAGCAGATCGACATGCGCGACCCCGAGCAGGCTCAGGCTGGCGCGATCTCTTGGGGCGCGATGTGGGGGCTGCGCGCGCTGGCCGCCGTGGTGACCCTGGGCCTGGTTTCCGTGATCGGCATGTCGATCGTGAGCAAACGAATGGAGAGCAGCGCGGTGGCCTTCGAGGCGCAACTGGGGCCCTTGCAGATGGCCTCGGCCGCTTTGCCGCCGCCACCGGACCAGGGCGCGCTGGACCAACTGCGCAAGGCCGAGGCATTGCAAAAGCGCTTGAGCGAGGCCCTGATCAATGCCACGGCCCAGTCGGCTGGGGGGTACTCGGAATACCTGATGGCCCTGGGGCGTCAGGCGCAGCCGAGCGTGTGGGTCACAGGCCTGGTGGTGCGGGACAGCGGCCGTCAGCTCGAACTGTCAGGGCGCATGACGGATCCTGGCTTCCTGCCGGGTTACATCGCACGCCTCGAGATCGAGGACAAGTTCAAGGGGCGCCGCTTCAACCGTGTGGAGCTGGGCTCGGTGAGCAGCGAGATGGCGGGCGACCAGCAACTGAGCACCTTCATCCTGGGCACGAATGACGCGGCCAAGACGGCTGACACGAAAGGCGCAGCCGCCCGACCCCAGGAGGCCAAGCCATGAGCGACGCCGTCAAGAACATCAATTGGGTGGCCCTATGGAACCAGGGCCTGCTGCGCTGGCGGCGAGCCCGGCGATCGTTCGATGCACGGGTGCTCAACGAACGGCGTCTCTTGATCATCGCCGTGGTGGCGGGCGTTTGGTTCGTGCTGGACAACGCCTGGGTCACGCCTGGCTACAAGCAACTGGCGGCCAGCATGGCGCGCAAGAACCAGGCTGAGCAGGCGGTGCTGGCCTTGCAGGCACGACAACGCCAGCAGCTTGAAGACATGGCCCGCGCGCAGGCAGCGGTCAAGAGCGAGTTGCAGCTCACGCGCGAGCGCATGCAGCGGCAATCGGAAGAATTCGAGAAAGCACGCCAGGTGCTGGTGCCCGCGCGTGAGATGCGGGCCTTGCTGGAAGGGCTGTTGGGCGAGCAGAAGTCGCTGCGCGTCACGTCCATGAAGACCCTGCCTCGTGAGGAGATTCAGTTGCCGCATGTGGATGGTACGGGGCAAGCTGCCTTGCTGTACCGGCATGGCCTGGAGATCCGGGTCGTCGGCAGCTTTCACGATCTGCTGAACTGGTTGCGCAGCATCGAGAGCATGCCCCGCAAGCTGATGTGGGATGAGATGTCGCTGGAGGCAGACGATCTGGCCGCGCTCACCCTGACCTTGAAGGTGCACACCTTGAGCAATGACCGCGAACCTCTGGAGATGGCGCCGTGACCAAACGCCTGCTGCTGTTTTGCCTGGGAGGTGTCGGTGCCTTGGCTGCTGCGTGGTCATGGGCTGCGGATGTGATCGTGTTGCCAGACCCCACCCGGCCACCCAATGCGGTGCTCCGGGCAATGAGCATCAAGCAAGGCGGTGGGCTGGCTGCACCTGCCGCACCGGCTGCGCTGGCCGCCTCCGGGGCAGCCAGTGGCGCGTCGGCCGCTGCGCCGGCCCGGCGTGAGCCCCGGCTGATGTCGGTGCGCGTGAGCGCGGAGCACGGCAACGTGGCCCTGCTCGATGGCCGCCTGGTGGCGGTGGGCGACCGCGTGGGCGACAGCACGGTGGTTTCGATCGATGACGATGGTGTGGTGCTGCGTGGGGCCAAGGGCTCTCAGCGGCTGTCGCTGACACCGACGGCCAGCAAGCGCTGGCCTGGCAAGGAATCTCCCGCCTCGGGCGGCGGAAAGGAAACACGATGACATCCCTTCATCGCGTGGCGGCGTGGACGCTGGTGGCGTCAGCGGCCTGGAGTGCCTGCCAGGTGCAGGCTTTTGGGTGGCGTGATTCCCGCAAGCCCGCCAGCGAGCAGGGTGCTGATGCACAGAGCAACGCACCTGAGCGCACTCCGAGCGACACGATCGTGCTGGCCTCTGCCCAGGGGCGTCCGGCTTCGGGCATGTCGGTGTCGCTGTCGATGCCGGCGCGCTACCTGGCCAATGCGGAGCCGACCGCATCGCCAGCCATCGCCACACCGACCAGCAGGGCGTCGACGCCATTGATCAATCCAGGCGCCGTGAGCAGTGGCGGGCGCTTCGATCTGGTGGTCAACAACGCCCCGGCCTCGCAGGTGTTCCTGCAACTGGGTGCGGGCACCTCGTACAACATGCTCGTGTCGCCCGAGGTCACGGGCACGATCTCGGTGGCGCTGCGTGGTACCACCGTGCCTGAAGCCCTGGAAACATTGCGCGAGCTGTTTGGCTACGACTTCCGCATCGCGTCGGGCAACCGTGTGTTCGTCTATCCGAACGCCGTGCAGACGCGCCTGTTCAAGATCAACTACCTGCCAGGCAGACGCCAGGGCACATCGGACCTTCGCGTCAGTTCGAGCTCCATCACCAATACCAGCACAGGCAGCTCCAACACCGCATCCAACACGACGACCTCTGGTGGCAACACGACCTCGGCCGTCGACACTTCACAGGTGCGCATGACCTCCGATGCCGACTTCTGGAAGGAAGTGCAGGTGTCGCTCACGACCATGATCGGCACGGACGGTGGGCGCAGCGTGGTGCTCAACCCAGCGGCCGGCGTGATCGTGGTGCGGGCCACGCCCAGCGAACAGCGTCAGGTGGAAAGCTACCTCAAGGCCGTGCAGGTGAACGTGGCGCGCCAGGTGATGCTCGAAGCCAAGATCATCGAGGTGCAACTGCAGCGTGAGTCATCGGCGGGGGTGAACTGGTCGCTGTTCCGCAACGTGGGCAATGGCAAGACGCTGGGGATTGGCAATGTGGCGCCAGGCACCAACCTGTCCACTGGCGGCACGCTCAGCAACAGCAGTGTCAGCATCGGCAACAGCGCGGCGGGCATCGCGGCAGGTTCGCTGGCCACCAGCGCGTTGGGGCAGGGCTTCTATGGCTTGGCCTTCCAATCGAGCACGTTCTCGGCCTTGCTGAACTTCCTGCAGACGCAGGGTGATGTGCAGGTGCTGTCCAGCCCGCGCATCGCCACGCTCAACAATCAGAAGGCCGTGCTGAAGGTGGGCAACGACGAGCTGTTCGTCACAGGCGTTTCCACCAGCACCACCTCGTCGGGCAACAGCTCGGTCACGACCCCGACGCTGACGCTGCAGCCCTTCTTCAGCGGCATCTCGCTGGATGTGACGCCGCAGATCGACGAAGAGGGCAACGTGACCCTGCACGTGCACCCTGCGATCAGTGTGGTCAACGAGAAGAACAAGAGCATCGACCTGGGCGAGATGGGTTCCTACCAGTTGCCGCTGGCCTCCAGCTCGATCAACGAAACAGACAGCATCGTGCGCGTGCGCAATGGCAATATTGTGGCCATCGGTGGCTTGATGCGGCATGAGTCTTCGGCAGATCGCGCCGGCGTGCCGGGCCTGAGCGAGTTGCCCGGTGTTGGCGGCCTGTTCCGCCAGCGAAGCACCGCGACGAGCAAGCGCGAACTGGTCATCCTGATCCGTCCCACCGTGATCGGCGAAGACGGCAGCGGCTGGACCAGCGACGAGCCGGTCACCTCCATGCTGCCTGCACAGCCTGCCGGCGCTGCCGGTTCGGAGCGCTGAGATGCCACGCCCGCAGCGATTCCGACTGGGCGACCTGCTGGTGCAGGATCAGCTGATCACGGCCGATCAGCTCGAGTTCGCCCTGGGTGAGCAAAAGCGCAGCGGCCGCAAGCTGGGCCGTGTGCTGATCGAGCATGGCTGGATCACGGAAGCACAGATCGGCAAGGCTGTGGCCCGCCAGCTGCACGCGCCTTACATCGACCTGGCGCATTACCCATTGCGCCCGGAACTGGCCCAATTGCTGCCTGAGGCGCATGCCCGGCGCAGGCGTGCCATCGTGCTGGATGATCCGCCCTCCGGCTTGATGGTGGGCATGGCCGATCCGACCGACATCTACGCCTTCGACGAGATCGGCCGCCTGCTCAAGCGCAGCATCGACCTGGCCGTGGTGGCCGAAAGCCATCTGCTGGCCGCCCTGGACCGGGTTTATCACAGCACGCAGGAGATCGAAGGCCTCGCTCGCGAGCTGACCAGCGAGCTGGCCGGTGTCGAGAGCGACCTGGGTGATCTGCTGGGCCTGGACACGTCCAGCAATGAAGACGCGCCCGTGGTGCGGCTGCTGTACTCGGTGTTCGAGCAGGCCCTGCGCCAGCGCGCCTCCGACATCCACATCGAGCCGCAGGAAAAGCAACTGCGCATCCGCTACCGCATCGACGGTGTGCTGCACGTGCAGACCGAGGCCGATGCCAAGATTGCCGGCGCCGTGGCCTTGCGCTTGAAGCTCATGTCTGGCCTGGACATCTCTGAAAAGCGCCTGCCGCAGGACGGCCGCTTCGCTGTGCGCCTGAAGGACGGCACGGTGGACGTGCGGATCTCGACCATGCCCGCGCAGTACGGTGAATCGGTGGTGATGCGCTTGCTCAGCCAGAGCGCCGGCATCCTCGATCTGGACCGGCTGCGCATGCCCCCGCCGATGCTCGATGCCCTGCGCGATGCGCTGGCCAAGCCCAGCGGCATGATCCTGGTCACCGGCCCTACCGGCAGCGGCAAGACCACCACGCTGTACGCCTCGCTCAATGCGCTGAACAGCCCCGAGCGCAAGATCATCACCGTGGAAGACCCGGTCGAATACCGCCTGCCCGGCCTGAACCAGGTGCAGGTGATGGAGAAGATCGACCTGGACTTCGAGCGCGTGTTGCGCTCTGCGCTGCGCCAGGATCCCGACGTGATCCTGGTGGGCGAAATGCGTGACAAGTCCACGGCCGAGATCGGCTTGCGTGCCGCCATGACGGGTCACTTGGTGCTGTCAACCCTGCACACCAACGATGCGGCCTCTACACCAGCCCGCCTGATCGACATGGGTGTGCCGCGCTGGATGGTGGCGCTGTCTCTGCAACTGGTGGTGGCCCAGCGCCTGATCCGCACCTTGTGCAACAGCTGCGCCGAGCCCACCGAGCCATCTCCGCAAGAAGAGGCCTGGCTGCGTGGCGTGATCGGCACCGACGTGAACCTCAGCGCCCTGCGCCGTGGCAAGGGCTGCCCTGATTGCAACCAGACCGGCTACAAGGGGCGCACCGGCGTCTACGAGTTCCTGCAGATGACTCTGCCGCTGATCGAGGCGCTGGGCTCCGACGACCACGCCACCTTTGCCCAAGCCGCGCGCCTGCAGATGGACGGCAACACGCTGCGCCGCGATGCTGCACGGCTGGTGCTGCAAGGCCGGACGACCGTGGATGAAGCCATGGGCGTGAGCGTCCAGATCGACGAGTGAGCCTGCTGCGATGAGCCGCTTCACCTACACCGCACGATCACCCCTGGGGGTGGTCCAAGGCGTGCAGGAGGCCGCATCGGCCTCCGCGGTGGCGGACATCCTGGTCTCCAAGGGCCTGACACCCTTGAACATCAAGCAGGATGGTGGTGGCGGCTCTGGTGGTGCAACGGCGCAGGCCAGTGGTGGCGGACTCAGCGGGCCGGTGAACCTGGGGGGCTTGTTCGGCCCCAAGGTCACCACGATGGACCTGATGATCTTCACGCGCCAAATCCACACCTTGCTCAAGGCTGGCGTGCCGATCCTGCGTGCGCTCTCCGGCCTGCACGACACGGCCACCAACCCGGCCATGAAGCAGACGCTGCTGGATTTGCGGCGAAGCCTGGAATCGGGGGTGGAGCTGTCATCGTCGATGGCGCTCAACCCCAAGGTGTTCGACAACTTCTATGTGTCGATGGTGAAGGTGGGCGAATCCTCCGGCCGGCTCGACGAGGTGTTCCTGCGCCTGTTCCAGCACCTGGAGTTCGAAACCTTCATGCGCCAGCAGGTCAAGTCCGCGCTGCGCTACCCGACCTTCGTCATCATCGCGATGGTGGGCGCCATCGGCGTGATCAACGTGATGGTGATCCCGGCGTTCTCCGGTGTCTTCAAGGCACTGGGTGCGGGTTTGCCGTTACCCACCAAGATTCTGATGGCCACCTCCAACTTCACGATCAACCATGGGTGGTTGCTGGTGTTGATGGCGGTGGCAGGTTTCATCGGCTTTCGGATGTGGATCAAGACCCCGCAGGGGCGAATGATCTGGCACCGGGCCATCTTGAAAATGCCGCTGGTGGGGCCGATCGTGAGCAAGGCGGCATTGGCGCGGTTTGCTCGGGCCTTCGCCTTGTCACTGCGCAGCGGCGTGCCGCTGGAGCGAGCGCTGACCGGCGTCGCCTACACAGCCGACAACGTTTTCATGAGTTCGCGTATTGAGGCTTTGCGGGATCATGTCACGCGGGGCGAGCCGCTGGCGCATGCAGCAGCTGCGTCAGGCATCTTCACACCCATCGTGCTGCAGATGATCGCCATCGGCGAGGAAACCGGCATGGTCGATGACTTGCTGGAAGAGGTCGGTGAGTTGTATGGGAATGAGGTCGAGTACGCCCTCAAAACCTTGTCGCAACAGATCGAGCCCATCCTGATCATCTTCCTGGGTGTGGTGGTGCTGGTGCTGGCCCTGGGTGTGTTCCTGCCCATGTGGGATCTGGGCAGTGCGGCCATGCACAAGAAGTGAGTGCACCATGGCCATGAACATCACAACACGTCGCACGATGGGATTCACGATGATCGAGTTGATCGTGGTCATCGTGATCCTGGGTATTCTCGCGGCCATGGCTCTGCCCAAGCTCATTGATGTGCGCGGTGATGCCAACACCACGGCCTTGAAGGGCATGGCGGGCACGGCCACGAGCGCCATGATGGTCAATTACGCAGGGTGTGGCGCCACGTCCCACGCGACATCCGGGCTCAACGCGTCACGCTGCAGGCAGGTGCGCTTCTGCGATGACGTGTCCAGCTTGATGCAGGTGCCCATTGATCCCGCGCAGTACACCGTGGCGCATACCGATCTTTCCGCTGTGAACGGCACAACAGGCCTGTGCGACATCACCCAGCTTGGTACAGGCAGCACTTTGCAGTTCGATGGGATATCTGCTGGCAATCCGTGATGCATTCAACAGGCTTAAGGGTTAGCAAGGGCTAAAGCTTGGATCGCGGATGCCGAAAAATGTGCGAAAGATCGCGCCTTTTTGAAAAAACTGAACATCAAGCGCTCCGGGCATCATCAATCGTCAACCACCACGAGGGGTATTCAGACATGAAACGCAAACAGACAGGCTTCACCATGATCGAACTGATCGTGGTCATCGTGATCCTCGGCATCCTGGCCGCGACAGCCTTGCCGAAGTTCATCGACATGAGTGGCAGCGCGAAGGAGGCGGCTATTGCTGGATTGGCTGGTACAGCCAACAGTGCGATGTCCATTAACTATGCTGGTTGTTCGGCGGAGGGCAATGTGGCCAAGGCAGGTAAGTGTGAAATCGTTACCGACTGCCAGCATGTGTCCAAGCTGATCCAGGGGGCGCCCGCCAATACAGTGGCGCCAGACTACACCGTCGCCTCGGTCACCATCGGCGCCAATCTGGGCACGACGGCTGAGTGCACGATCACGTCCACGAAAGACTCCACCCAGACGGCAAAGTTCACTGCCATTCGGACAGTGACACCTTGATCGCGCAGGGAGTGGACCTTTGGTCTTCTCCCTTCAGTGTTGGTTCGCGGGCTTCGCAGGCAGGATTCGCGAGGGGTGATCATGAAGGCTCTCAACTGGTTGATGAACCGAGGTGCTGACCCCGCCCAGCGGCGTGCCGCTGGGGTGGCCCGGTGGTTGCTGGGCGCGACCCTGCTGTGCTTGATGACCGGCGCGTGGGCCGGTCTTTCTGTTCACACCAGTTGGTCCAGCTTGCCCCCCACCACGTCGGCCAACCAGCGCACGATTGATTTCAGTACCAAAACGCTGGCCGGCGAGGTCACGGCGGACAAGATCACTTTCACGCAATCAACAGGTGCGGCTACCGGTTGCGTTCTTTCGCTCTGTTCTGGTTCTGCTGGGAGCATTTCTCAAACGTCAACATCAAACTTGAACGGGTTTTCTGGCAACGTGCTCAGCCTGACCTCAGGCACCACCAGTAATTCCACCTCCCTGACCATCACCTTCAAGACGCCCACACCTTATGTGGGTTTCCTGTGGGGTGTGGAGTTCAACGCCGAGAACTCCATGCAGGTTAACGTGACACTTGAAGACAACACGGTAGTCACGTTGAACAACTGTTCGAACGCGTCCGACAACCTGTGTGTGGCCAAATATGTTCCGTCGAACTGGTTTGCCAACGTCTATAACTTGGTATTGGGCTGGTTGTTTGGTGACTCTGTCACCTATTACCCCATCTACATGCAGTACGAGCCAGATGGTGCGGTCAAGCAGAAGATCACCAAAGTGCAGTTTCTGGTCAAGAACTGTGCTGGTTGTGGCTCGTTCCTGAGCCCGAACACCTCCCAGGATCTGAAGATCGACTACATCACGTATGTGGATGCCTCCGTCAAACCCCATCATCTGGAGGTAACGACAGGTGCTTCCAGCACATCGGTCAATGCGGTCACCAATTTCACAGTCAAGGCTTGTGGTAACGAGGCTTGTGACGTGCCTTACACCTCAGGTGTGAAGGGCTCTCTGGAGATTACCGGTGTGAGCTCGGTGGCCTCGCCCATTTTGTTCGCCATCGATCCCGGGCCGACCAATACGGCCACGGTGTCGGCCACCATGACTTCTGCAGGCACCGCCACCATCGCACTGACGGGCTTGACGCCGGCGCCGTCAAATTCACCTGCGGTGTTTTGCGGCATGGGCGTATCTGCCGCGTCAGGCAACAGCTGCAACGTCACGGTGGCGCCTGCCGCGCCGCACCATCTTGAGTTGACGACGACCACCACCAGCACGCTCAGTTGCCAGCCCGTCACCTTCACGATCAAGGCCTGTGCTGACGCGAATTGCTCGTCGTATTACACGTCTGGTGTCTCGGGGACCTTGGCGCTCGGTGGTGCCACCACCTCCTTCACCATCCCGCCGGCCAGTTACCAGGTCAACAAGGACATCTATCCGGGGGCGATCGGTACGGTCACGGCCTCGCTGACAGGGCTGTCGGTGACGCCGACCAATGCGGCCAAACCCGTGTACTGCGGCATCAACGCAGCGGCGTCGAGTTCAGGCAGCTGCAGCCTCACGTCGGAGAGCACCGGCTTCGTCATGACGGTCTCCGACCATGCCGCCGAAGCTGCGCAGACCATGACGGTGCGGGCATTGAGCGCCACCAGCAACCCTCAGGTTTGTACATCGGCGTTCGGCCCGGGCGCGGTGAAGGCCGTGACCTTCAAGTGCAGCTACAGCAATCCCAGCAGCGGAACACTGCCGGTGCGTGTCGGGGGGCTGCCCTTGAACGCCGCAGGCAGCCTGGTGTCTTCTTGTGACGGCACGGGCAAACCGGTAACGCTGACCTTTGCAGGTACGGCGGCCACGGCTGCCGCAACCACCAGTTTCCAGTACGCCGATGCGGGCCAGGTACAGATCACGGCCAGCTACACAGGCTCTGCCTCAGAGCCGGGCCTGAGCCTGACAGGCAGCAAGAACGTGATCGTGGCGCCGGCGTCCTTCGCGATCTCGGGCGTCACGGCAGGACCGATCAAGGCGGGAGCCAACTTCGGTGCCACGGTGACGGCGCGCAACACCGTGAACAACCCGACGCCCAACTTTGGCAAGGAGAGCACGGCCGCCAAGGTGGACATGACGTTGACACGCCGACAGCCCACGGGCACTGGCGCTGTTGACGGCACGTTCACTGGCAGCCTGGGTGGTTTCGCCAATGGCGTGGCCATCAGCACCAACCTGAACTGGTCCGAGGTCGGTACTGGCGACCTGGTTGCCACACTCAATGGTGGCAACTATCTCGGCTCATCAACCACGCTGGTGCCCACGGGCACCACGGGCGTGGCTGGCACGGTGGGGCCGTTCATCCCTGATCGGTTCAAGGTGGAGACGGTCAACGCCTGCACAGGCTTCACCTTCAATGAGCAACCTTTCACCGTGAAAGTGACGGCGCTCAATACCAGCGGCAACACCACGGTCAACCTGGGCTCGGGCTTGCCCACCAGCCAGACGATCTCCGTCACCTTGTTCACCCTCAAGCCGGACGTTACGTTGACAGTCGCCAGTGGCAGCCCGGCCGGCGCCAACCCCGTGTTCAGCAACGCAGTGGTCTCAGGTGCCAGTTTCGTGGCGGGCGTGGGCAGCAGTTCGGCGGTCAAGTACAAGTTTGACAAGTTGACGCCACCCACCACCATCGGGCTGAGCGCGGCAGCGACCTTTGGCTCAGCCATGTCGCCCATACAGGTGGTATCGCCAGCGGCGAACTATGGCGCGATGACGCTGCGCAGCGGGCGCATCAAGATCTCCAACGTGTTCGGCTCCGAGGGCAAGGACCTGGAGATGCAGGTGCAGTCGCAGTACTGGTCGGCCAGCAAGGCCTGGGTGATCAATGCCCTGGATGCGTGCACCAGTCTGCCAGCCTCGGCCATCGTTTTGTCGGGTTACAGGGACCGGAACGGGTTGCCCACCACGGCATGGAGCACCACGGCCACGCCTTCAGGCAACCTGCTCAACGGCTCAGGCAAGATCACCTTTGCCAAGCCTCCGCTCAAGACCACTGGCAGCGTAGACGTGGCCTTGAACCTGGGGGATGCCAATCTTCCTGATGCCTCGTGCCTGGGCAACCATGGTGGCACGGGTGCCGGCATGCCCTGGCTGCGCGCCCAGAATGGCAACTGTGCGGCCACGTTCGACCGCGATCCCTCCGCACGGGTGACTTTCGGCATCTACAAGCCGGAGTCGACAAAGACCATCCATGTCCGAGAGATCTACTGAACGCGGCTTCACGATGGTCGAACTGATCATCGTGATGATCCTGGTGGGCATCCTGGCAGCCTATGCGGTGCCCAAGTTCGGGGCCATGACCAGTTTGAGCCAGGATGCCTGGCGCGATCAGGTCCAGTCGGCGCTGCGCTATGCGCAGAAGGCAGCGGTGTCCCATCGTCGCCTGGTCTGCGTGGACTTGGGGGCTTCGACGATCACGCTCCAGATCGCCAGCGCTCATGGCGCGACCAGTTGCGACACACCACTGAACGGGCCAGGCGACACCGGAGGTTTCGGGGGTAGCCCACCGGCCGGCATGTCCACGTCGGTGACACCGTCCGGCACGATCTATTTCCAGCCTGACGGGCGGGCCACATCCGCGAGCGGTGGTGTTCACAGCACCTTGGGTCGTACCATCAGCATGAGCGGCACACAGGGGCTGCAGCTGTTCGGAGAGACCGGCTATGTCAAGTAGTCGTCACGCTGCAGCCGCTCAGGCAGGCTTCACCTTGATCGAGATGATCCTGGCGGTCGTCGTGATCGGAATCGGTCTGGCAGGTTTGCTCATGGCACTGGGCACCACGGTTCAACGCAGTGCCGACCCG
>CALAKR010000408.1 GCA_937923225.1 uncultured Aquabacterium sp.
ACCGGCACCAAGCCTGATGGACCCTTGCATGGCGCAAGGGGCGGCGCCTTCCCTGTGGTATCGCTGATTTGTGCCGCAGCCAATGTAAACCAATGTTGCAGTGGCCGGGCTAGGGGATGCCTGCAGGCGTCTGCAGCCCGCCACGCTCGCGGCGCACTTACCCCACCTGCGTGCCCACCCACCAGGTGGTGCCGCCTGCGTCGGTGAAGCCGCCGCGCTTGTCCTCGTCGTCCTTCTGCACCGGCGGCTGCACGCTCACGGCGCCGGCCTGCAGCGCCCGCTGGTAGGTGGCGTCCACATCGGGAACGTAGATGTGCACGTGCGTGGGCAGCGCCTCCCAGCCCTCCACCGCATCGGCCAGCATCAGCACCGTGTCGTCGATGCGGACCTCGGCGTGGCGCAGCCGGCCATCCTCGCCGGGCACGGTGCGCAGGCGCTCGGCATCGAACACCGCCACCAGGAAGTCGATCGTGGCAGCGGCGCCGTTGACCAGCAGATAAGGCGCCACCGAGGTGTAGCCCTCAGGCTTGAAGGGGATGGGTGGCATGGTGCTTACCTTTCGCACAGGTCCTTGAGCAAGGCCAGGGCCTTGGGATAGGTGTCGCGCATGTACTGCTCGTAGTCGGGGATGGTGTCCATCGTCACCGTCAGCAAGGTGCCCTGCGGCGTGTCGGTGAAGCGGTAGTTCTCGAAGGCCGGTGTCATGGCCTTGACCTTGTCGCTGGTGGTGTCCTCCACGCCCTTGTCGATCATGCCGATGTGCTGGATGGACACAAAGGCGTGAGGCTGGTTCTCGGCGATGACGGCGATCATCCCGTCGCCCGAGGGCGTGCCGAAACGGATGCGGGCGCCCTTGTCCCAGCTGCCCTCGTAGGTCGAGCCTTCGCAGAAGGCAGCCGTCCAGGCCTGGTAGGTGTCCAGGTTGAGCATGGTGTCCCACACGTGGGCGCGCGGGGCGTTGATCGTGGTCTCGAAGGTGAGTGTCTTCATGAGGGGCTCCTGATGGTGGCGTCCGGAACGATTCCGGGGCGCAGGTCTCTCTCGACGATCGGCGGTGGCGTGATTCGACACCTTATCCCCGTCAGAAAACCCTTGGTGCCGACACCAAGGTGTCAGCGTTTGTGTCAGCCCATGATGCAGTCGGAGATATCGACTGCTCCGAAAACCTTGGTGGTGCCATCGAAGCCGTTGAGTTGGAGCAGGTAAGCCTTGTGGTCGGGCTTGCGCACCACCAGGGTCAGGCTGCTGGGGTGGTCCATCAGCTCGGAGGGCGCGGACAGCTCCACGGTGTAAGACTCGCGGAAGAAGGCATCGTCCGGCATGGCGGCGTTGGGCCGATCCAGCAGGTACCGCATGCAATGCATCTTCACGAAGTTGGCCTTGAGGAAGGCGGTCTCCTTGGCCACCCGGGCCGCCTCCTCATGAGGTTGCAAGGGTTGGGAGCTGGAGGCCTGCACTGGCGGTGGTATCGATGCCAGTGCGGGCCGGGCAGGGTTGGTCGCGGTGAACTTGAACACCCCGATCATCACGAAGGTGAGCCCCATCGACAGCGGCACGAACGCCAGCGTGGTGGTGATCGCGGACGCGAAGCGCTCCTTGGTCATGAAGTGCATGGAGCGCAGCAGCGGCAGGCTCACGCCCAGCACCGTGCCCCAGATCAGGCCCCGCGCCTCAGGGCTCTGCATGCTGCCCGAGCCTGCCAGACCGAAGATGACCCACAGGAAGAGCACGAAACCGTTGATGCTCAGGGCGACCAGCCAGAAGACCCAGTGGATGGCGTTGGACATGCCGGTCGCTCAGGCGGCTGGCACACCCGGCCCCAGGGGCGGGTACTTCAGGAACTCGGTGCGCTGCTCCATCCGGGCCGAGAGCGCCGCCAGGGCAGGGTGCCGGCTGGCATCCACCTCGCTGGCCAGCATGGATTGCGTGAACTGCCAGGCCACGGCGGCGCTGATGGCGGCCTGGCTGTGCACGTTCTGGAACAGCGCCGGCTGGCGCTGGATCTCTGCCTCGAGCGCGGCATAGGCCGCGGTGAGCTGGCCCAGCACCCGGTGGATCCAGGGGGCGTGCTGCGCGGCGGCGGGGCGCAACTGGTGCTCGTAGACCATCTGCACGCTCTTCTCGCAGGCGGCCAGGGCCAGGCCCACGGCGCGGAACTCTGCCAGCCGCGTGGCGGCATCCATGGACCACAAGGTGCGTCCGCCAGTGAGCGTGGCTTCCACGTACTGCAGGATCAGCGACGAGTCCATCAACACAGTGCCGTCGTCCGTGATCAGCGTGGGGGCCTTCACCACCGGGTTGATGGCCTGGAAGCGCTCGAAGGTGCTGAAGACCGACACGGCCTCGTGCTCGAAAGGCAGGTCCAGCACCTCCAGCGAGATGGCCACGCGGCGCACATAGGGTGAATCGAGCATGCCGATGAGTTTCATGGGTGTCCCTTCTGGGCGCTCAGCTGCAATAAATCGGGCGATGGTAAGGCTGCGCCGGGCTGTCGGTCTTGCACGAGGTCCAGCAGAAGCTCAAGGCGCTCCACCTTCACCCAGGCCTCCCGCTTGAAGGCCTGGTGATAGGCGTCGATGGCGTGGGCGGATTTGGCGGCCACGGCCATGGCGTGCGCCTGCGAGGCCGAGCGCATGTAGTAGATCAGGCAGGGGCCTTCGGGCGTTGGGTCGTAGAAGACGGACTCGATGGTCACGCCTTCCTCCTGCAGGGTCTGCAGGGCCTCGGCACGGTGCGCATGGATGTGGCTGGCCCACTCGCGCACACGGGCTTCACTGCCGGGCTTGAGCCAGACCTTTGCGCAGATGACGTCTTCTTGATGTTCCATCCCGGGCTTGTATGGCGTTGGCAAAGAGATTTTGTACGAGCGCGGAGATCCGTGCTGCATCAGCCGAGTTATTTTTCCTGCGGCCCGGGTTCAAAGCTCGGGCTTTGAGGCCCTTGATTCTTGCGCCCCGACGAGATTTGCTCGGCGTTCAGAGCGCTGAGCGTCGTGGCTGGCTTTCCGGACTCGGCGCGACAGGCTTCAAGGCTTGCGCGCCGAGGCTCATGAACTGCAAGCGCCAGGCAAAAAGCCCGGGATGCCGAGCTGATGAGGCGACCTGCCTAGCCATCTGCTCGACGGGCGTCTTGCGGGACTGCAAGCCCCGCACTTTTCAAGCGAAGCGCAAAGAAAAAAGCCCCGCGAGCGGGGCTGTTGAACCTTGCGGGCCGAGCGTCAAGCCTCGTCGGCCGAGGGTTTGGCTGCGGGCGCCTTGCGGGAGAAGCGGGCGGCCATGTTGCTGCGCAGACCCTCCAGGCCAGAACCCTTGCCCAGCACCTTCAGCAGGGCGTAGCCCTCCAGCGAGGTGGTCATCATGTCGCTGCCCAGGGCCATCTCGGAGTCATCGATGCGGCCCAGCAACTGACGGATCCGGGTGGCGCGCGGACGCAAGGCATCGAGCTGGGCCATGTCGTTGATGGCGTCGGCCAGCCCGACGCTGCTGGGGATTAGCTGCGGGTTCTCCTTCATCACGACCAGGGTGCCCCGGCAGAAGGCTTCGGATTTTTCGCCCATCTTGCTCAGGCTGCGGCGCTCGGACGTGTCCAGCGAGACCAAGCCCGTCAGCTTGGCCTCCAGCACGGCGATGGCGGAGTCGATCTCGTCGTAGTCGGCGCCCGTGAGGGACAGGGAAATCAGGTTTTGCGACATCTCTCTGAACTTTCATGTGGTTAAGGGAGATGCGACTTTAGGGAATCGGACAGGGCGGGGCGATCACCATCAGGAGGGATTGCGCGGGCGAGCGTGACGCGCTACTTGGGACACCCCGGCACCATCAGGCCTGCCATCCAGTAGCACAGCCAGAACAGCGCGGAGATCACGAACGGCGTGACCATCGTGAGCGAAGCCAGCACCGCCCACGTGATGTGCGCGGTAGGCCGCAGCCAGGATGCGGCGTCGTAGAGCCGGTTCTGGTAGATGGTGAGCAGGTAGGAGATGCGCAGTTCGGCGAAGGTGAACATCACGGACAGGATGATTCCGCAGATGCTCAAGGGCGTCTGAAGCGCCGGGTAGGCGCAAAAGAACAGCCGTCCGCCTTCCGTGAACGGGAAGCTGATGAGCGCACCCAGCAGGCCTGAGAACACGGTGAACATGGCGAAGCGCATGTTCCCGTAGTGGGTGACGAGCTGGGTGAGTTGCTCGATGCTGGGGGGCTGGTGAGGCGTGCTCATGATCGGATTCCCTGCTGGTCTGCTCTGATTGGCTGTTTACTGCGCCCAGGTCGCGAGGACTTCACCATCGCCACAGATAGAGGCCAACTGTTGCAGCGAGCGACACCGACACAAACAGGATGCTGAGCCACCCGGGGCGCAGAAGCAGGCTTTTGTGCGGCCGCTTGGGGTTGTAGTAGACAGGTACCTTGCCCGAGGCATCCGGTTGCACCTGCCTGGGCAGGATGCGCGCGGTGTTCCTGAGCAGGCCCGAGGCGGACATCTTCCAGACGGAGATCTCCCGCCCCTGGTAAGGCTGGCCATTGACCTGGTAGGTGTAGAGCGCATCAGGGACGTGATCCTGCTTGAGCGTGTCGAACTCTGGCGCGCCAAGGGGCCGGATGCCCAGGCGGAGCAGTTGCCCCTCGGTGCTGGGCCAGGTACGCACGCGCAGGACGTGCCACAGCGTGCCCAGGAGCACGATGAGCACGTAAAGGGTGGCCCAGAAGTGGATGCCCTGCGGTTCTTTCTGGCGTGCCAGGTCGAACATGGCTTGAACGTACTCGATCACGAAGTGCTGACCTTTATTGGGGGCGGGCTGCCTACCGCGTGGCGCTGCACCATTGCTGTTCACAAGGCACACCGTCGTGGTTGCCATCCATCGCCGTGCCCGGGCAGTGGTTGATAAACCAGGTGGCTTCCTGGCAGGAGGTCATCTGCGAGCAGTGGGTGCGGCCATCACATCGGAATGAGGTTGTCGGCGCTGCTGCTGCAGGGGGCGCTTCAGTGGCGATGGGCGGCAAAGCCTCAAGCTGGCTGCGGCGTGAGTGCGCCTGGTAGTGCTTGAACGCATAGGCGCCAAGCGCCGCAACGATCAGCACAACAAGCATCAAGCCGATGCGGCTCTTGCGGGGCGCGCGAGCCGAAGCCTCATGTCTGCGAACTGGTTGTGCCGATCCGACAGCGGTGCGAATGACCCGGGTGGCCTGCGGCTTGCCGTCTTTGCCCCGGCCTGATTCGTACGACAGCGTTTCACCAATG
>CALAKR010000409.1 GCA_937923225.1 uncultured Aquabacterium sp.
GTGGCCGATCACCTCGATCCAGCCGCGGTCTTCGAGCTGCTTGACGATCTGGGTGCTGACAGTCACGCCGCGGATGTCTTCGATGTCACCGCGGGTGACGGGCTGACGGTAGGCAATGATGGCCAGCGTCTCCATGGTGGCGCGCGAGTACTTGGGCGGCTTCTCGGGGTGAAGCCTGTCCAGGTACTCCTGCACCTCGGCGCGGGTCTGGAAGCGCCAGCCGGACCCCGTCTCGCGCAACTCCGCCCCCCGGCCTTCCCAGCGATCAGCGAGCTCGTGCAACAGCGCCTTGACCTCATCGGCCGACAAGGCGTCGTCGAACAGCACCCGCAGTTCACGGATGGTCATGGGTTGGTGGGCGCACAACAGCGCCGCTTCGAGGATGCACTGCGCATCCTGGCGATCGAGAATGTCCATCTCTCCAGTCACTTCGAGCCGGAAACCCTGTGCATCAGCCGGACAACCGTCCGGTCTGGCGGATCAGCCTGGCATGCGCCGGGCCCGGCAAAAAGGCAGCATCAGTCGGATCGTTTGGGGTGCATGGGTGAGGGCCCCCGTCCCTGTCGGAGCCGCTGGCCGCGCAAAGGCGTACGGGCAGTTGCTCCGATACCCGGCGGTGCCTTTCGTTCCGCCCATCTCCCTCGATGAGGCCGGACTGGATCGGCTGCCGCCAACAGCGTGTCACACGCTTGTGGGCTCATTATGCACGACTTGGGACCAGGCTGCGGCCATATCGGGCGGTAAAGGTGCCTCAAATGCCAGTTCGTGCCCAAGCACAGGGTGCGAGAACACCAGACGGGCGGCATGCAGCGCCTGGCGCGTGAGGCCAAGGGCCGGCGCCCCGCCGTACAGGGCGTCGGCCAGCAGGGGCCAGCCCCGCGAGGCCAGGTGGACACGGATCTGGTGGGTACGGCCGGTGTGCAGCGTGCACTCCACGGCGCTGACACTGCCCTCGGTGGGGCCTTTGCCCCCGTCTGCGGCCACGGGCGACAGGCGGGCCAGGCAACGCACATCGGTCATGGCAGGCTTGCCGGAGGCCACCACGGCCATGCGAACCCTGGAGACAGGATCCCGCCCGATGGGGGCATCGATGCGCAGGCTGTCGGGCGGCGCGCCCCAGGTCAGCGCCCGATACTGCCGGTGCACCTCGCGGGCGGCGATGGCGCGGGTGAGCGCGGTGCAGGCCTGCAAGGTCTTGCCCACCACCATCAGGCCGCTGGTGTCCTTGTCCAGCCGGTGCACGATGCCTGCGCGGGGCAGCAGCACGGCGCCCTCGTGGTGGGCCAGCAGACCGTTCATCAGGGTGCCTTGCCAATGGCCGGCTGCAGGGTGCACCACCAGGCCCACGGGCTTGTCGACGATCATCAGGTGCTCGTCCTCGAACACGATGGGCAAGTCCATCGCCTCGGGCACGAAGGCCTGGCTCTGTGGTGTCGGGCGCAACTCGGCCACCACCTGCTGGCCAGCCTGCAGCTTGCGCGATGGCGTGCGGATCTCCCGGCCATCGACCGAGATACAGCCTTCTTCGACCAGATGCTGCAGGTGGCTGCGGGAGAACTCCGGCGCCTTGCCTGCCAGCCATTGGTCCAGGCGGCGGCCATGGGCTGATGTTTCCACCGGCTCGCGTAGCACGATGGTCTGGGCGGGGGCAAAACCGCTTCCACCTGATTCAGCGGAAGCACCCGCATCGATACCGGCATCGAGCAGTTCATCGCCCGCTAGATCCTCATCGCCCACCCAGGCCGGCGGCACGGACGCCAAGGCCTCATCCGGCTGGGCCGCGAGTGCCGTATTCGGCTTAACAGGCTGGGTTCGTGAACGGTTCTGACGGTCGGACCGCTTGGGCATGTGGCAGTGCTTCTATACTGCGGGGTGTTGCGCACTTCTGCGGCCCCCGCATACGATTCAAGTGAAAGTTTTCAAGCATCCCCTGAGCAGCCTGACCCAGGTGCTGAGCAAGAGCCTGTGGGCCGGTGTAGCAGCCGCTGTGCTGATGGCTGGCCTGTCGGGCTGCGGCTCGACCCCTGAGGACGAGTTCGCCGGCACCAGCGTCGATCAATTGTATGCGGACGCCCGGGAAGAGGCCTCTGAAGGCAATTACGAGAACGCCATCAAGCGCTACGAGAAGGTCGAAGCCCGCGCCACCGGCACCCTGATGGCGCAGCAGGCCCAGCTCGAACTGGCCTACGCCTACTACAAGACGGGCGAGCGGGCCCAGGCGCTGGCCAAGATCGAGCGCTTCGTTCGCCTGCACCCCACCAGCCCCGCGCTGGACTATGCCTACTACCTGCAGGGCCTGATCAACTTCAACGATGATCTGGGCCTGTTCGGCTGGCTGTCCAAGCAGGACCTGAGCGAGCGTGACCAGCAAGCCTCGCGCGATGCCTACGAATCGTTCCGCCAACTGGTCGAGCGCTTCCCCACCTCGCGCTATGCGCCCGATGCTCGCCTGCGCATGAACCACATCGTGAACTCGCTGGCCGCCGGCGAAGTGCACGTGGCACGCTTCTACTACCGCCGCGGCGCCTACCTGGCCGCCGCCAACCGCGCACAGACGGCGGTGACGGAGTACCGCAACTCGCCCGCGATCGAGGAAGCCCTGTTCATCATGGCCCGCAGCTACGACCGGCTGGCCATGCCCCAGTTGCGTGACGACGCCATGCGCGTGCTCAAGACCAGCTTCCCGCAGAGCGCCTACCTGACGCAGAGCGATGCCACCATCGAGAAGAAGTGGTGGAAGCTGTGGTAAGCCTTGGCTTGACCACCGCCTGACGTGACAACGGCCCCTGATGGGGCCGTTTTTCATGGCGTTCGCAGCGAGCGCTCAGGCGCCCAGCAACGCTAGCAAGGCTCAATCGCCCTCGGTGCCACCGGTGGTGAAACCCGTCAGGCGCCCCTGATCGTGCACGCTGGCGCCCATGGGCTGCACGTCCACCGGTTCATCGACCGGCGCGAACTCGTCGGCATCGGCATCCCGGTCGGTCGGCGCGCCCAGCAGGTTCTTGAAGCGCTTGGAGCGGTCGTAGGGGAACACGTCGTGCACGTAACCCGCCTGGATGCGCTCCTTGTGGGTCTGCCAGTACTCCACGTCCAGCAGATCACCGTGGTGTTGCATGAAGATCTGGCGCACACGCGGATCGCCTAGCAGGAAGGGGCCGAAGGTCTCGGGGAAGACATCGTACTTGCCCACGCTGTACCAGATCTCGCCGGACATCTCTTCTTCCTCATTGCGCGGCTCGGGCACCTTGCGGAAGTTGCAGTCCGTGACGTACTCGATCTCGTCGTAGTCATAGAACACGACCTTGCCGTTGCGCGTGACACCGAAGTTCTTCCACAGCATGTCGCCCGGGAAGATGTTGGCGGCCACCAGATCCTTGATGGCGTTGCCGTACTCGATCACGGCGTGCTCCAGGCTCTCGCCCTCGGCCTCCTGGATGTAGATGTTGAGCGGCACCATGCGGCGCTCGATGTACAGGTGCTTGAGCACGAGCACGTCGCCCTCTTCCTCCATCAGGCTGGGCGAGAACTTCTTGAGCTCAGCGATCAACTCGTCGTCGAAACGGTGGCGCGGAAAGGCCACGTTGGTGAACTCCAGCGAGTCGGCCATGCGCCCCACGCGATCATGCTGTTTCACCAGCAGGTACTTGCTCATGATGAGCTCGCGCGTGGTTTCCTTCTGCGGCGGGTAGTAGTCCTTGATCACCTTGAACACGAAGGGGTAGGACGGCAGGTCGAACACCAGCATGACCATGCCCTTGATGCCGGGCGCGATGCGGAACTTGTCGGTGGAGTGGCGCAGGTGGAAGAGGAAGTCGCGGTAGAACAGGTTCTTGCCGTGCTTCTGCAGGCCCAGCGCGCTGTACAGCTCGGCGCGGGGCTTGCGCGGCATCAAGGTGCGCAGGAACTGCACGTAGGCCGAAGGCACCAGCATGTCGACCATGAAGTAGGCGCGCGCGAAGCTGAAAAGCGCCAACAGATCATCTTCACCAAACAGCGCTGCATCAATGTACAGGTGCTTTTTGGAGTTGTGCAGGATGGGGATGGCGAACGGCAGACTGCGGAAGCCATTGATCACCTTGCCGACGATGTAAGCACCCTTGTTGCGGTAGAACAGGGATGACAGCACCTGGATCTGGAAGTTGGTGCGCAGGCGCACATTGCCCACCTGCTCCTGCAGCGCATCGAAGACGAAGCCGATGTCGCGGTCCAGATCCTCGAAGGGCACGTTCAGGCCGTAGCTCTGCACCACGGCCTTGAGCGTCTCGCGCAGGTTCTCGCGGGTGGGGTAGTAGGCGCGGAAGCTCGGCATGCCGTCCGCGTCGTCATCGTCGATGTATTCGGTGGACACCGCCGGCCGCACGAAGATGAAGTCGTTGCGGTAGTACTTGCGGTGCAGGATCTGGATGGTGGCCGAGTTGAAGAAGGTCTCGGCCAGTTCGGGCTGGCGGTGCCCCGTCAAGAGGCCGATGTAGAACAGCTTGATCTGCTGCCACACCTCCATGGGCAGCTGGCTGGCGGCGTAGTCGGCCTCCAGGCTGGCCACGGTCTCGTCCACCCGCAGATCGTAGAACTCGATCCGGGCGCGCTGGGCGTCCTGCTGG
>CALAKR010000410.1 GCA_937923225.1 uncultured Aquabacterium sp.
GGTGTACGCCACCGTGTATGGCGCCTTCGCGGCGCTGCCCATCTTCCTGATCTGGATCTTCCTGAGCTGGCTGATCGTGCTGCAGGGGGCGGTGGTGGCGGCGTATGCGCCCAGCCTGCTGTCGCGCGTGAAGCGCTGGCCTGACGCACCGGGCCACCGCTTTCAGATGGCGCTGGCCCTGGTCAAGACGCTGGCCGATGTGCAGCACACGGACACGGCCGGTTACTCATCCTTGCGCCTGGCGCAGATGCTGCGCACGGATCCGCTGCAGATCGAGCCGGTGATCGAGGTGCTGACAGAGCTGGATTGGGTGGCCCGCCTGGACGAGCCCGAACAGGACGATGGCGGCCGCTTCGTGCTGCTGTGCAACCCGGGCCGCACCTCGGTGGCGCCGCTGGTACGCCAGTTGCTGCTGGGCCCCGACACCTGGAGCCAGGATTTCTGGCGGCACGCGCGCTTCGACGACATCACCCTGGCCGAGGCGCTGGGGGCTCCATCGGCCGTGGTGGCCCTGGGGCAAACACCGAGCAAATAAGGCGCCCTTAACCCGGGTTAAACGGTGGCGTTCACTGTCGATCGACGTTATATTGGTTTTAAACGCGAAGCTGGACCCGCTCGGCCATCAGCCGTTTGCGGCACACTGTTGTCCCACACCTCGTGGTGCCGGTTGGCGTGATCCGCCGCGGCGCCGCAGATCCCGCCCCCAAAGGAGACTTCCCCATGAAAGTCAGCGACATCCTCCGCGTCAAAGGCAACACGCTGTTCACCGTCCGCCCTGAGGACCCGCTGTCCGAAGCCGCCACCACCATGGCCCAGCACGACATCGGCTCGCTGGTGGTGATGGAGCACGGTGAACTGGTGGGCATGCTCACTTTCCGGGAAGTGATCCAGGCCGTGGTGCGCAACGATGGCGCCTTCGGCTCGCAGGCCGTGCGCTCGGTGATGGACGACCACCCGCTCACCTGCACCCCCGAGACCGAGATCGACGAAGTGCGCCGCATGATGCTCAACCGCCATGCCCGCTACATGCCCGTGCTGACCAACCGCACGCTGGCCGGTGTGATCTCCTTCTACGACGTGGCCAAGGCCGTGGTCGATGGGCAGGATTTCGAGAACCGCATGCTCAAGGCCTACATCCGCGACTGGCCGGTGGAAGAGAACGCCGGCGAGCGCCAGGCGCTGCTCTGAGCCCTGCCTGATCGCCCCTCAGCGCCCGGCTTTTCGGTCGGTGCGCGTTGCGTGTGCACGCTTCCTGTGCACCGCCCCCCAGACCCGGCCTTGGCGCCGGGTTTTGTCTTGGGGGACAATAACGGTTTCCCCCACGCATTCCAGACCTCTCCATGGCCGGCAGCACCTTCGGACACCTGTTCACCGTTTCCAACTTCGGCGAATCTCACGGCCCGGCCATCGGCTGCGTGATCGACGGCTGCCCGCCCGGCCTGGAACTGACCGAGGCCGACATCCAGCACGACCTGGACCGCCGCCGCCCCGGCACCTCGCGCCATGTCACCCAGCGAAACGAGCCCGATGCCGTCGAGATCCTCTCCGGCGTCTACGAGGGCAAGACCACCGGCGCGCCCATCGCCCTGCTGATCCGCAACACCGACCAGCGCAGCAAAGACTACGGCAACATCCTGCAGACCTTCCGCCCCGGCCACGCTGATTACACCTACTGGCACAAGTACGGCATCCGTGATCCGCGTGGTGGTGGCCGCTCGTCGGCCCGCCTGACGGCGCCCATGGTGGCGGCCGGTGCCGTGGCCAAGAAGTGGCTGAAGGAACATCACGGTGTCGCCATCCGCGCCTGCATGACGCAGCTGGGCAATGTGCCCATCGCCTTCGAGGGCTGGGAGCATGTGCCTCAGAACCCGTTTTTCGCGCCCAATGCCAGCCAGATCGAGGCGCTTGAGGCCTACATGGACGATCTTCGCAAGGAAGGTGATTCGTGTGGGGCGCGCCTGTATGTGGAGGCCAGCGGCATGCCGGTGGGCCTGGGCGAGCCTCTGTTCGACAAGCTGGACGCCGACATCGCCTACGCGATGATGGGCATCAACGCTGTCAAGGGCGTGGAGATCGGCGCGGGCTTCGGCTGCGTCACGCAAAAGGGCAGCGAGCACGGCGATGGCCTGACGCCCGAGGGCTTCATGTCCAACCACGCGGGTGGCGTGCTGGGTGGCATCTCCACCGGGCAGGACATCCGCGTGTCGATCGCGATCAAGCCGACCAGCTCGATCCGCACGCCGCGCCCCTCGATCGACCTGGATGGCAACCCCGCCACGGTCGAGACCTTCGGCCGCCACGACCCCTGCGTGGGCATCCGCGCCACGCCGATCGCCGAGGCTATGCTGGCGCTGGTGCTGATCGACCATGCGTTGCGGCACCGTGCGCAGTGCGGTGATGTGTCGGTGAGCACGCCGAAGATCGCTGCGCAACGGCCAGAGTGAGGGCCTGCGCTGCAAGCGTCAGATCGGCGATCCGTGCTGGATTAACTCGACCTTGTACCCATCAGGATCCGTCACGAAGGCGATGATGGTGTTGCCGCCCTTGACCGGGCCGGGCTCGCGCGAAATGCTGCCGCCCAGGGTAGCCGTGAGCGCACGCACCTTGTCGCAGGCGGCGGCGATGTCGTCCATGCCTAGGGCGATGTGGCCGTAGGCGTTGCCCAGCTCGTACTTCTCTGTGCCGTAGTTGTAGGTGAACTCCAGCTCGGCGTGCTCGGGATTGGGGCCGTAGCCCAGGTAGGCCAGGGTGTACTGCTGCTCGGGCCGGTCGACGGTGCGCAGCAGCGTCATGCCCAAAGCCTGGGTGTAGAAATCGATGGAGCGCTGGAGGTTGCCAAC
This sequence comes from uncultured Aquabacterium sp., assembly GCA_937923225.1. Lineage (GTDB taxonomy): Bacteria > Pseudomonadota > Gammaproteobacteria > Burkholderiales > Burkholderiaceae_C > Aquabacterium. Next base: position 2,841 of record CALAKR010000410.1, read on the forward strand.
GCGCAGCATGGTGTGCAGCAGGCGCATGGAGGGGCTTTCAAGGGGAGTGGAACGGGGAGAGGGCGTCAGTCTGCCAAAGATCGGCGCCGTGCGGTGCCGTGTCGGCAGGAAACCCAGCCTCGGGCTCTGCCATGGTGAGCACCAGCATCACACTCCGGGACTCAACACGACCTCGACCCAGCCACGCACGCTGTTGATCAGGGCCATGCCTTGCGCGTCAGGCAGATCACGCAGTGTCAGTACGCGCTCCTGCAACCGGCCCTCGGCCAACAGGGCTTCGCGCATCACACCGGGCAGCAGGCCACTTGACAGAGGCGGTGTGAACCACTGGCCATCGAATTGCAGGGCCACGTTGCCGATGGTGAATTCGGTCAGATCGCCGCGCTCGTTGTGCAGCAGGGTGTCGAAGATGCCGGCGGGTGGGGCGAACGGGGCGTAGGCCGCCCGCTGTGTGGTCTTGTGGCGGATGAACTCATCGCGCTCAGCCCGCGGGATCGGATGCTGCGCCAGCACGACCGGGCGTGGCCCCGCCGGCGCATCAGGCAGTGGCGCGGCTTCGGCGCGCGGCCGGCCCCTGGCATCCAGCAGCAGCCTCAGCTTGAAGATCCCTTGCGGATGCGCGTGGGCCAGCGCCTGCAGCGCGTCGATGCACGCGGCTTTCACGCCCTCATCCCAGCGGTGGTTGAAGTGGCGTGCGGAGCGGGCCAGGCGGGCCAGGTGGCCGTCCAGGCGCGGGATGTGGCCGTCTTGCAGGCGCAGTGACTCGAGCAGGTCGAAGGGCTGATCGGCCCGGCGCAGGAAGGCCTGCTTGGCTTGCCACTCTTGTGCTTCGCCTTCGGGGGTGGCATCGAGCGTGATGCCGCTGCCGATGCCGCAGTGCAATGTCCAGGGCGCGGTGGGCGGCGGGGTGTGCACGGCCACGGTGCGGATGGGCACGTTGACGGTGACACGGCCGCCTGGCGCCATCACGCCGGAGGCACCGCAGTACACACCGCGTGGCGCGCCTTCCATGCGCGCGATGTGGTGCATGGCCTGGCGCTTGGGCGCACCCGTCACCGAGCCACAAGGGAACAACGCCGCGAAGACCTCGCTCAGGCGCAGGCCCGGGCGCGTGCGTGCAGTGATGGTGGAGGTCATCTGCCACACGGTGGGCAGGGCCTGCACCTCGAAAAGCGCCGGCACGGTCACGCTGCCGACCTGGGCCACGCGCGACAGGTCGTTGCGCAGCAGGTCCACGATCATCAGATTCTCGGCCCGCTCTTTGGGGCTGGTGCGCAGGTGGTCGGCGGCGCGCTGGTCTTGCGTCAGCTCGGCTGCGCGCGGGGCGGTGCCCTTCATGGGCCGGGTGGTGAGCAGATCACCATCCCAGTCGAAGAACAGCTCCGGCGAGACGCTGAGCACGGCGCCGGGCTGGCGTGCCACGGCGCGGCCATCGAGCATCAGGCCGTAACCACCGGGCTGGCTGCGCTGCAGGGCCTGAAAGTAGGCGTGCAGGGCCGGGGTGGGCGCTGCCTTGTCCTCGGGCTCGAACGCTGCGCGCAGCGGTGCGGTCAGGTTGATCTGGTAGACCTCGCCGTTGCGGATCAGCTCGCGGATCTGCTCGACCTGCTGGTGCAGGCGGGCATCGCTCAAGGCGGCATCCCAGGGGCCGGCGCGCCAGCTGTCTTTCGCATCGGGCGCCGTGTCACCATTGTCTGCAGGCCAGGCCTGCGCTTTGGTGAACACGGCCCATGCGGCGTACGGCGTGCCGGGCGGCAAGGCCTTGACGGGCAGGTGCGCATCCAGCCCCGGCGCGGCCTCATAGGCTACCCAGCCCACGCACCAGGCGCCGTCTTTCGCGGCGCGGTGGGCCTCGTCCAGCAGGGCAGGCACCTGCTTGGGGTCGTGTGCCACCAGCCAGCGCGAGGGCTGGTGAAAGGCCAGGCGCCGGCGTGTGCCGGCCTGATCGGGGAAATCGATCAGGGCCGTGGGGTAGTGGGAATCGACGTCCAGCATGTTGAGGGCCGCGTGGGCCCGCGGCGGATAAATGGGGCGTGGACGGGCGCTGCCGGTTCAGGCCAGACGCCGACGGCGTGACAGCGCACAGGCCAGGGCCAGCACGCCGACCAGGGCGAACAGGGCCAGGCTCCAGAACTCGTAGGGCACGCCCAGCAGCGTGGTGGCCGCATCCGCGCAGGAGGCGCGCACCTCGAAGACCTCGGGCCAGCGGGTGTCCAGGCCCAGGCCACCCACGATGCGATCAGCCAGCGTGAGCGCGCACGAGGTGCTCTTGGCGGCCACAAAGTGCTGCCACAGCGCCGCGGCGACGCCCGAGGCGGCCAAGGGCACGGCCAGCACGGCCAGGGCACGGCGCACCGGTGCCGAGGGCAGGGCGGCGGCCATCAGGCACACCACGGCGATCACGATGAACAGCAGGCGCTGCAGGATGCACCAGGGGCAGGGCTCCATGCCGAACTGGTGTTGAGACACCAACGCGCCACCCACGGCGGCGGCACACACCAGGCCCAGCAGGGCCAGCACCTTGCGGGAAGGGGACTGCGCTGTCATGGCGGGCCTCAATCGCGCACTTCGGCGATCAGTTCGATCTCGACGCAGGCGCCCAGCGGGATCTGCGCCACGCCGAAGGCGCTGCGGGCATGGCGGCCGGCATCGCCGAAGACCTCGGCCAGCAGCTCGGAGCAGCCGTTGGTGACCAGGTGCTGTTCGGTGAAGTCGGGCGTGCTGTTGACCAGACTCATGACCTTGACGATGCGCACCACCTTGTCCAGATCACCCACGGCCGCGTTGAGCGTGCCCAGCAGGTCGATGGCCAAGGCACGGGCGGCCTGCTGGCCTTCGGCGGTGGTGATGTCTTTGCCCAACTGGCCTACCCAGACTTTGCCGTCCTTCTTGGCGATGTGGCCGGAGAGAAACACCAGGTTGCCCGTGCGCATGAAGGGCAGGTAGGCGGCGGCGGGCGTGGCCACGGGGGGCAGGGTGATGCCGAGGTCGGTCAGGCGTTGGGCGATGGACATGGTGTGAGCGCGGCGGGCCGCAGGGAAGATGGAATGCAAGGCCAGGGCTTTGCGCGGAGCGGCAATACGGCTGGCGACAAGGCTGGCGATGGGCGATCCTACACCGCGCGCGCCGGCCCCGCCAGGAGCTTGGGTTTCCCCTGGTACAGCGTGCGCCGCAACATGTCGATAAGGGTGTGGGGGACCTGCGTCGGGCGCCCTCGTGTCGGAGACAGACAGACCCATGTACCCAGACAGCCTTGAAGGTTGCGCGGAATTAGTCACGGATGATCCAGGGGCGCAAGCCTGTTCATGCGCAGCCCATGGTGCTGCGTCGCTCACGGCCCTGCAACTCGAAGCGGTCGAGAACCTGAACCAGATCGGCGTGCTGACCTGGCGGCAAGGCCACGACAAGGTGCGGCTCAGTGCCCTGGCCCAGACGCTGCTGGCACTGCCTGAGCTGGTGCCGTTCAGTGAACTGCTGGGCCTGCTCGACCCCCAGGAGCGCCCCGGCTTGCAGGCCTACTGGCAGCAAATGGCCGACACCGGCCAGCGCCATACGGTGGCCGAGTTCAGTGTCTGCCTGCCGGAGGGCCGCCGCCGCATGGGCGGCAATGCCTTGTTCGAGCGTGATGCCGATGGCACCGTGGTGTGCTGCGTGGTCGCCATCCAGGACATCACCAGCCACGATGCGATGGTGCAGGCCCTGTCCGACAGCGAGGCCCGCCTGGAAGAGGCCCAGCGCATTGCCCAGTTCGGCTACTGGGAGTGGGATTTCGAGCAGCGCCGCGCGATGCTCTCCGATCAGGCCGTGGCCATGTGGGGGCTGCCGCCATCCTGGCGCGCCGACGAGCGCGGTCTGCTGGGCCTGCTGCCCGAAGATCAGCGCGAGTGGGTGGGAAAGCTCTACATGGAGGCTTTCGCCAAGGGCCAGACCTCGCTGCGCTATGAGGTGCGCAAGAGCGACGACGACGGCAACGTGCGCGAGTTCCACTCCCTGGTCAAGATCGACTATGCGCCGGACGGCAAGCCCCGGCGCCTGCTGGCCACGCTGCAGGACATCAGCGAGCTCAAGTCCTACCGCCGCCAGCTGCATTCGCTGTCCTTCTTCGACACGGTGACGGGGCTGCCCAACCGCGCCCTGTTCGTCGACCGGCTGAACCACGCGCTGACGGACGCCTCATGGCACGGTCAGCAACTGGGCATCCTGATGCTGGACTTGGACCGCTTCAAGGACATCAACGATTCGCTGGGGCACACCGCGGGCGATGCCTTGCTACAGCAGGCCGCGCAACGCCTGCAACAGGTCATGCGCGAGTACGACACCGTGGCCCGCCTGGGTGGTGACGAGTTCGCGGCAGTAATTGAGGACGCTAGCTCCATGGATGAAGTCACTCGAATTGCCCACAAGATTTCACAGTCCATTGAGCAGCCTTTATTAGTGAGGCAGCATCCACTGCAGTTTAGTGCCAGTATTGGAGTCGCGATGTTTCCGAGCGACGGACGCCAGAAACACGAACTGGAAGAAC
>CALAKR010000411.1 GCA_937923225.1 uncultured Aquabacterium sp.
CGGTGCTGTTCTCGGTGCCCCAGGGGCGCTTGGGTGAGGTGCGGCAGGCCCTGAAGCAGCAGGGCGCGGCCCTGGTGCAGGTGGCCGACCAGGAGCAGGGCACGCCCCTGGCCGAAGGCCGCCTGACCACGGTGGACAATCGGGTCGACCCTGCGAGTGGCTCGCTCAAGCTCAAAGCCGAGGTGCCCAACGCCAAGGAAGAGCTCTGGCCCGGGCAGTTCGTGGCCGTGACCTTGCGCACCGGTGCCATGGACCAGGCCCTGGTCGTGCCCACGCAGGCCCTGCAGCGCGGGCAGAAGAACACCATCCATGTCTGGCGCGTGCGTGACAATGCCGCCGACATGGTGCCCGTGACCGTGCGCTGGCAGGATGACCAGCGCGCCGTGATCGCCTCGGGCCTTCAGGCGGGCGACACCGTCGTCGTGGACGGCCAGTCCCGCCTCAAGCCCAAGGCCGCCGTGAAGGTGCTGCCGGCCAGCGGGGGCTGAGCCATGAGCATGCCGCCCCCCGTGCCCGCGAGTGCCTCCGCCGGGTCCTCGCGCCGCAACCTGTCCGCCTGGTTCATCGCCCACCCGGTGGCCACCACGCTGCTCACGCTGGCGCTGGTGTTGCTGGGCCTGCTGGCCTTCCCGCGCCTGCCGGTGGCGCCTTTGCCGCAGGCTGAGTTCCCCACCATCCGGATCTCGGCGCGCCTGCCCGGCGCCAGCCCCGACACCATGGCCGCCGCCGTGGCCACGCCGCTGGAGGTCGAGCTCAGCAGCATCGCAGGCATCACCGAGATGACCTCGGCCAGTGCCCTGGGCAGCACCAGCATCACGCTGCAGTTCACGCTCGACAAGGACATCAACACCGCCGCCCAGGAGGTGCAGGCCGCCATCAATGCCGTCTCGGGGCGGCTGCCCTCGGACATGCCTTCGCTGCCCACCTGGCGCAAGGTCAACCCGGCTGACGGCCCGATCATGGTGCTGTCGATGCAGTCGGACACCATGCCCATCACCGAGCTGAGCGATCTGGCCGAAACCGTGCTGTCGCGCCAGATCAGCCAGATCGATGGTGTCTCGGAAGTGGACATCACCGGCCAGCGCCGGCCTGCCATCCGCATCCAGGCCTCGCCTGCCAAGCTGGCCGCCCATGGCCTGACCCTGGCCGACATCCGCGCCGCCGTGCAGCGTGCCAGTGTCAACCAGCCCAAGGGCTCGCTGGTGGGGCCGGAGCGCAACGCCACGCTGGCCACCAACGACCAGCTCTTCAAGCCCAGGGAGTACGCCGAGCTGGTCATCACCGACGTCGGTGGCGTGCCGGTGCGCGTGGGCGATGTGGCCCGCATCACCGAAGGGGCCGAGAACGATTACGTCACGGCCTGGCAGAACGGGCGCGAGGGCCTGAACATCATCATCCGCCGCCAGCCCGATGCCAACATCGTCGCCACGGTGGACCGCGTCATGGCCGCCATGCCGCGCCTGACCGAGCGCCTGCCGGCCAGCGTGGATGTGAGCGTGCTCAACGACCGCACGCGCACCATCCGCTCCTCGCTTCATGAGGTCGAGATCACGCTGGGCCTGACGGTGGCGCTGGTGGTGGCTGTGATGGGCTTCTTCCTGCGGCAGGTGTCGGCCACGGTGATCGTCACGGCCGTGCTGGGCGTGGCCATGATCGCCACCATCGCGGCCATGGATGTGCTGGGCTTCAGCCTCAACAACCTCACCCTGGTGGCACTGATCATTGCGGTGGGTTTCGTGGTGGATGACGCCATTGTGGTGGTGGAGAACATCCACCGGCATCTGGAGCACGGTGAATCCATGCGCGTGGCCGCGCTCAAGGGCTCGGCCGAGATCGGCTTCACGGTGGTGTCCATCAGCCTGTCGCTGATCGCCGCCTTCATCCCGCTGCTGTTCATGGATGGCGTGGTGGGGCGCCTGTTCCGCGAGTTCGCCGTCACGGTCACGGTGGCCATCCTGATCTCGGTGGTGGCTTCGCTCACGCTGGCGCCCATGATGGCCTCGCGCTTCATGAAGTCCGCGCCCAAGCACCAGGAGGGCGGGATGGTGCAGCGCCTGATCGATGGCTATGGCCGCAGCCTGGATTGGGCGCTCAAGCACCAGGGCCGCATGCTGCTGGTGTTCTTCGTGACGCTGGGCGTGGCCGTGGCCGGGTATGTGTTCGTGCCCAAAGGCTTCTTCCCGCTGCAGGACACGGCCTTCGTGCTGGGCACCTCCCAGGGCCCGCAGGATGCCTCTTATGAGCAGATGGCGGCCAAGCACAAGGCGCTGGAAGCCATCGTGGCCAAGGATCCGGCCGTGCAAAGCTATGCGCACTCGGTGGGGGCCACCGGCGGCAGCCAGAACATGTCCAGCGGCCGCTTCTGGATCGTGCTCAAGGACCGGGGTGACCGCGACGTGTCCGCCGAGGGCTTCATCGACCGCTTGCGCCCGCAACTGGCCCAGGTGCCCGGCGTGATGCTCTACCTGCGCTCCGCCCAGGACATCAACCTGGGCACCGGCCCCTCGCGCACGCAGTACCAGTACGCGCTGCAGGGCGCCGACAGCGTAGAACTGGCCGAGTGGGCTGACAAGCTCACGGCGCGCCTGTCGTCGCAGGCGCAGTTCCGCGATGTTTCCAATGATCTGCAGATGGGCGCGGGCGTCGCACGCCTGACGATCGACCGCACCGCCGCCGCGCGCTATGGCCTGAGCGTGGACGACATCAACCAGTTGCTCTACAACGCCTACGGCCAGCGCCAGATCAGCGAGATGCAGACCGAGGTCAACCAGTACCAGGTGGTGCTGGAGATTGACCCCGCCCTGCGTGGCCGCACCGACAGCCTGGACTGGCTCTACCTGCGCTCGACCAAGACGCAGCAGATGGTGCCGCTGTCTGCCGTGGCCCGCCTGGAGGCCCCACAGACCGGCCCGCTGGCCATCAACCACTACGGCATGTCGCCAGCGGTGAACCTGTCGTTCAACCTGGCACCGGGCGTGGCCCT
>CALAKR010000412.1 GCA_937923225.1 uncultured Aquabacterium sp.
ACCCGCACTACTGATGATCTCCATGACGCAACTTCCGCTCGTCAATATCAGCGACCTCATGGCCCAGAGCGGAGTCGCGTTTGGCACCAGTGGTGCGCGCGGCCCGGTCGTGGCCATGACCGATGCGGTGTGTTTTGCCTATGCGGCGGGCTTTCTGCAGCACATGGCCAACCTCGGGGAGTTTTCTCCGGGCATGCAGGTGGCCCTCGCGGGCGACCTGCGGCCCAGCACGCCGCGGATTCTGACGGCGTGCGCAGCAGCCATCGAGGCGCAAGGCGGCATACCGCTGTTTTGCGGCTACGTACCTTCGCCGGCTCTGGCGCTGCACGCCTTTTCGCTAAAGATCCCGTCGCTGATGGTGACGGGCAGCCATATTCCCGACGACCGCAACGGCATCAAATTCAATCGCGTTGCGGGCGAAGTTTTGAAGTCCGATGAAGCGGGCATGAAGGCCCAGCAGGTCGATATGCGCACGGGCGATTTTGACGAGGCCGGCGCCCTGCGCCAGCCCAAGCCGCTGCCGGCGTCAGTGGATGTGACCGGCGCCTATATCCAGCGCTATGTGGATTTCTTTGGCGCCGGTTCATTGAGCGGCGTGCGCGTGGGGGTCTACCAGCATTCGGCGGTGGGGCGCGACATTCTGGTGGCGCTGTGCGAAGCGCTGGGTGCCGAGGTCAAGGTGCTGGGCCGCTCGGCCACCTTCATTCCTGTAGACACCGAAGCGGTGCGCCCGGAAGACGTCGCGCTGGCGCGCCAATGGGCTGCCGAGCACAAGTTGGATGCCATTCTTTCGACGGATGGCGACTCCGACCGTCCCCTGATCGCCGACGAGCATGGCGAATGGCTGCGCGGCGATGTGCTGGGCATCCTCTGCGCCCACTATCTGAACGCGCAATGCGTGGCGACGCCGGTCAGCAGCAATACCGCGCTGGAAAAGTCCGGCTGGTTTGCGCACACGGCGCGCACGCGCATTGGGTCGCCCTATGTGATCGAGGCCATGGAATCGGCGCTGAAGCAAGGCCGGCAGGGGGTTTGCGGCTATGAAGCCAATGGCGGCTTCCTGCTGATGAGCCCTATGCAGGTGGCAGGCCGGGAGCTCGCACCGCTGCCCACGCGCGATGCGGTGCTGCCCATGCTGGCGGTGCTGGCCAGCGCGCGGGCCAAGGCCTGCCCGGTATCGGCATTGCTCGCTGCCCTGCCCGCCCGTTTCACCTGCAGCGACCGTATCCAGAATTTCCCCACGGCATTGAGCCAGGAACGCCTGGCTGCACTGCAATCGGGTAACGAGGCCGAGCAGCGCCAGGCATTCGAGCAGGTGTTTGGCGAGGTATCGGGTACCGTGATCGGACTGGATGCCACCGATGGGCTGCGCGCAACCTTTGCCAATGAGGAAGTGATTCATCTGCGTCCTTCGGGGAACGCGCCTGAACTGCGTTGCTATACCGAGGCAGCGACCGCAGCGCGGGCCGCGCAGATCAATGCTGCGGCGCTGAGTGTCCTGGCGGGCTGGCGGCCCGCATGACTGCATCTGTTGCGTCCTTGTTACCGGTGGACCGCGTGGGTTGCCGGCACAATGCCGCACGCAGTGCTATGAGCTTCCAGGGGAGTCGCGGGAGCAACTGGTCATTCCAGGAAATACTTTCGGCGGACGATTGAACTGGCCGTTCATCCTTCGACAAGCTCAGGACGAACGGTTGTCGCGCTGAATATCGAAGGATGTGCTCTGGTTGGTTTTGACAGTACGTTTTTCTCCACGCTTCCACTCACAACAGAAGTTGGAACAGAGGGCCGGGTTTAGATGCCGCCAAGGCGTCGATCCTGGTTCCATGCACCACACAGCAAGAGGCACATTGATGAAGAAGATTTTGGTGACCGGCGCGGACGGTTTTACCGGCCGCTATCTGGCGGTGGAACTGCAGCGCGCAGGCTACGAAGTGCATGGCCTGGTGCGTAATGCCGCGGCAGCGGATGTCGAAGGTGTGAGCGCGTTGCATGCGGCCGATCTGTCGGATGCTGCCAGCCTGGCGAAAGTGGTACAGGAAGTGCAGCCGCATAAAGTGGTGCATCTGGCAGCCATTGCATTCGTCGCGCATGGCGATGTGGAAGCCATTTATCGCACCAACCTGGTGGGCACGCGCAACCTGCTGGAAGTCCTGGCCCAGTCCAACGCTCCCCTCGATGCGGTGCTGCTTGCCAGCAGTGCGAATGTCTATGGCAACTCCGTGGGTGGCGTGCTCGATGAGAACACCCCGCCCGCCCCTGCCAATGACTATGCCGTCAGCAAGCTGGCCATGGAATATGCGGCACGTCTTTACGCCGATCGCCTCCCTCTGATCACGGTGCGGCCGTTCAACTACACCGGCGTGGGCCAGGCCGACAATTTCCTGATTCCCAAGATCATCAGCCATGTACGCCGCCGCGCTCCGCTGATCGAGTTGGGCAACATCGATGTGGAGCGCGATTTTTCCGATGTGCGCAACGTCGTTCAATCGTACCGCCGCCTGCTTGAAGCGCCGGCTGCCGTCGGCCAGACTTTCAACGTGTGCTCAGGCCAGGCATGGTCGTTGAATGATGTGCTGAACATGGCACGCGAGATCTCGGGACCTGACTTCGAGGTGCGCGTGAACCCGGCATTCGTGCGCCAGAACGAAGTGAAGACACTGGTGGGCAGCCGCGCGAAGCTGGACGCGGTGGTGGGCGAAGTGCCGGAGATTGCATTGCGCGATACCTTGCGCTGGATGCTGGAGGCGTGAGGCGTGTCGTTGAAGCTGGTTTTGTCGGTAGAAGCGCTTTCGCCTCATCTTACGGGCATCGGGCGCTACACATGGGAACTCGCGCAGCGGCTGCCCAAGCAGGCACAGTTGCAGGATGTGCGCTTCTACCGCGGTGGCCGTTGGGTCGATGAGCCGGCAGACCTGCTTCAAGCCTCCGCGCCCTCTGCATCGGTCAAAGTCAAAAAGCCATTTTTCAGGCTCAAGCAACCACGCTGGCTTCGGGATTGGCAGACCTCGGCGATCTGCCGCGACCGGGTGTTCCACGGTCCCAACTTCTTCCTGCCAGCCTGTGTCGAGACCGGTGTGGCCACGGTGCATGACCTGTCGGTATTCAAATACCCCGAAACGCATCCCATCGAACGTATCCGGCACTTCGAGCGCGATTTCAAGACCTCGATGGCGCGTGCCAGCCATCTGATCACCGACTCCGAGGCGACGCGGCGCGAAGTCATGGACTTTCTGGGCTGGCCCGCGGAAAAGATTACCGCCGTGCATCTGGGGGTGTCGCCTCAGTTCGCGCCAGCCTCGGACATTGAACTCGAGCCATGCCTGTCGCGCTACGGCCTGGGCTTCAAACGCTATGCCTTGTGTGTTTCCACGCTAGAGCCGCGCAAGAAGATTGCCAACCTGCTGCAGGCCTATGAATGCCTGCCCGCGGCGGTGCGCGAACAATACCCCTTGGTGCTGGTGGGCGGCGTGGGCTGGCTCAGTGATGGGTTACACGCGACAATCGAACGTTTGGCGGCACAAGGCTGGCTGCGCTATCTGGGCTTTGTTCCAGAGGCCGATCTGCCTGCGCTGTATGCAGGTGCCCAGGCCTTCGTCTATCCATCGATCTACGAGGGCTTCGGCCTGCCGGTGCTTGAAGCCATGGCCTCGGGCGTGCCGGTGGTGACTTCCATCTTCACTTCACTTCCCGAGGTGACGCAGGGCGCGGCGCGGCTGGTCGATCCGGATGATATCGATGCCTTGAGCCTGGGCATTCACACCAGTCTGTGTGATGAGGGCTGGCGTGCCGCTGCCATGGAAACAGGGCTGGCGAAGGCGCGGAATTTTACGTGGAGCCGCTGTGTCGACCGGACAATTGATGTCTATCGGCAGGTGGCTGGCAAGAGCAGCTGACCACCAGCGAAGCAAGTGATAAACATGATGACTGAACATATGAATGCAAACCCTGCCGCTTCCACGGCGCGCTCCACGACTTTGCTCACGCTGCTCGCGGCCGGCGCAGTGGCGGTCCTGAGCGCCTGCTCCACCTCACCCACTTGGTTGCCCACCTCGGGTCCCAGCACAAAGCAGGTCGAAGAGGCTGTCGCAAACCCCGAAGACATGGGCATCCAGATCGTCGAAGTCAATGACACGGTCGCGCGCCGCGTGCTGGCCAGCCAGCGGCAAAGCCTGTTCTCGGAAGTCTTCGATGCCACGGCGCAATCCGGCTATGTGATTGGCGCGGGC
>CALAKR010000413.1 GCA_937923225.1 uncultured Aquabacterium sp.
ACCGTGGCCCCGTGAGGTGATCTGATCCACACTACCGACACCCATCATGGGAAATCAGACAAACCAGAGAGGTCAGGACATGGATTACTCAGGCACAGAAGCGGCGGTGGATTACCTCCCAACGCCCAACTTCGTGGAGAGCGCAGCAGCATTTGAGCTGCGCACCGCGCAGATACCGGCCGGCGCACTGCCTGTGGTGGATGAAGGCAGCGATGTCGTGATCGGCTACCGCTACGAGAGCGCCACCGGGGTGTTCAGGTACTACGACCTCGAAGGCAACTTCATCGGCATGGACGAACTCGGGCTTGAGTCGCCACCCATTGATCCGCTTGATCTGGTTCTGATCGGCGCCGTGGCCGCCAGAGTGGTCATCAAAGGTGCCACCACCCTGCTCCGCCCCGCATCCCGGGCCGCCATGACCACGGCCTTAAGGGTTTCAGCTGCAGCCGTGTCAAGCACCATCACGGCCGCCATGAGAACGGCTTTCAAAGGGCTCTCTGTCCGGAACCTGAAGTTCACCACCACCACAGCGGCGCGGATGGCCACCAAAGGCAGGTATGTTCCCCTGCACATCCTGCACTTGGCGCTGAAGCACGGCAAACGCGTGCCTGATCCTCAAGGTGTCAAAGGCGCCTTCATGTACACCGCCAAGATGACGCGCAACAAGACCGAGTACACGCTGGAAGTGGTCGTGCGTGAAGCGGACTGGACCATCCTTCACTTTCTGTACAAATAACGCCATGACCAGCCAACTGCGCCCCGCCCTGATCGCCACCCCCATCCCGGCGCTGCACACATGCCACGTGATCTGGGATGAAGAATCACAAACGATCTCTGCCACGGTGGAACGCCAGGCCACGGCCCCGCCCAATCTGGCCCAACAGATCGAGCGCACCTTGTTCGAGATCGATGCTGATCGGCGGCTGGTGCTGGGCGATCTGGACATCCTGCTGGACGGAGAGGGCCACTTCAACGCCCTGGAGATGCGCATCGGCCCTAAGGCCTCTTGGCAACAGCAGCCTACACCTACCCCCTTGAGCATTGACGGCCCTTCAGACGTGGCCTTCGATGTGGATTTCGACACCAACGGCATTGCCGTGGTGGAGACCTCGGTGGGGGCCTTTTTCGATGCAGCGACGGGCACGCTCTGCTTCCAGATCAAGGGCGCCAGTGCCGTGCGCCATCTGCAGCTGGCTGACAAGCTGCGTTTCGGCGTGGATGGCGATGGGCGCTTGACAGAGATATTGCTTGGCGTGGACAGCCTCACATGACATGAGATCCCTCGCACGGTGCTGCGAACATCTCCTGTCCGCGTTGAATAGTGCCAACGCCATTCCTTGGCAACGAGAGTGCCTCTACTCAGATCGTTTTACCCAAGCCGCCATCAAATCCTGATGGCTCCGGCCTGAACACAAAAAACCTGACACTCCCCGACACTTCCGGGCTCGCAAAGCTCTGAGCTCGGCTTGCCGAGCAAAAAACCTTGCACGCAGAGAAAAAAGGCTTGTACGCAAAGCTCTGCATCCTTGCGCGCAAAGCTTTTTACCTTGCCACACGAAGCTTTTTTCTTTGCGCGCAACCGTCAAAGCCTTGGGCGCAAGCCTTTTATCTTTGCGCGCAAGGCTCTAGAGGCTTGCACGCAAAGCTCCGAGCTTTGCCCGCGAAGAAAAAAGCCTTGCGCGCAGAGTTGCACAAGCTTGCGAGCCGAGAAATTCGCTTTGCGTGCAAGCCTCAAAGCCTTGCGACCCGAGTTCAGCAGACAAATACCCGAGAAGAAGGTCTCGCGAGCAGTGCTTAAAACCCCGGTGGTCAAGAATCGGAGTCCATCCGCCGCGCTCATCTCCTGGTCGAAAGCGGAAAAGTTCGACGCACCACCGAGGATTTTTGCTATCGGCTATCAATTTTCACCAACTCAGAGAAGTTGCTCCGTTTTCATCCGCACTCGTATAGCCAATTTGGTCGGCCGCTAAACTGCCCCGCCATGAAGTTCTCCCAACGCGCCCAAGCCATCACCCCCTTCCTGGCCATGGAGTTCGGCAAGCACGCTGCCGCGCTGGAAGCCGCCGGCCACCGCGTGATCCGCCTGAACCTGGGCGAGCCGGATTTCGGCGCCCCGCCCGCCGTGCGCGCCGAGCTGCAGCGCATCATGGCCGCCAACACGCCCCTGCCCTACACCGGTGCCCTGGGCCTGCCCGCGCTGCGCGAGGCCATCGCCGGCTTCTACCAGCGCGCGCATGGCGTGGCCATCAGCCCCGAGCGCGTGGTGGTCACGGCCGGTGCCTCGGCCGCGCTGCTGCTGCTCACCGCCGCGCTGGTGGACCCGGGCGACGAGGTGCTGGTGGGCGATCCCTCCTACCCCTGCAACCGGCAGTTCCTCAGCGGCTTCGGCGCGGATGTGCGCCTGGTGCCCACCGATGCCGCCGCGCGCTTCCAGCTGGATCTGGCCGCCGTGCAGCGCCACTGGAGCGAGCGCACCCGCGGCCTGATGATCGCCACGCCATCCAACCCCACGGGCACCTCGGCACCGCCGGCCGAGCTGGTCGCCATCTGCGACTGGGCCCAGGCGCACCAGGCCTGGCGCATCGTCGACGAGATCTACCTGAACCTGAGCGATGCGGATACCGCATCAGGCCAGGCCGCGCAGACCGTGCTGGCCAGTGACCCGGGCGCCTGCGTGATCAACAGCTTCAGCAAGTACTTCGGCATGACGGGCTGGCGCCTGGGCTGGGCCGTGGTGCCCGATGCCATGGTGCCGGTGATGGAGCGGCTGGCGCAGAACTACTACATCTGTGCGCCCACGCCGGCGCAGATGGCCGCGCTGGCCTGTTTCACGCCCGAATCCATCGCCGAGTGCGAGGCACGGCGACAGGAGCTGGCCGAGCGGCGCGCGCTGGTGCTGCAAGGGCTGGAACAGATCGGCCTGCCCGTACCGGTGCGGCCGGATGGGGCCTTCTACGTCTACATCGACGTGAGCGGTACGGGGATGGATGCGATGCGGTTCTGCCAGCGCGCGCTGGATGAAGCGCATGTGGCGTTGACGCCTGGGCATGACTTTGGCGTGAACGGCGCAGGGCGGTATGTGCGCCTGTCCTATGCGGCTTCGAAAGATGATCTGAACGAAGGACTGCAACGGCTCAAGCGCTTCGTCACCACCCCATGAATGCAGGTCCAGAGATGGCCATGGATCGGCGCTACCATGGCCGTCTGTGAATCAGGCCGCCCCGTTTGCACAGGAGGGAAAACGTGTCGACCCCGGCCCTCTTTTTTGCAGGCCCTCGTGAGCACTTCTTTCGCCCGCTGACCTGGCAGGACCGCGAAGCCTGTGCCGCCGTCTTGCGCCACCTGCATGACCGCGTCCACGGCCCTGAGGCCGACTACGCCGAAGCCATGACGCGCGATCTGGTGCTGGAGATCATCCAGCACGTGATCGCACAGACAGCTTACCGGACAGGTGCCCTGTCATCGCAGCAGAGCGTCGATGCGCAAGCCGAACGCGAGTACGCCCTGGGCCTGTTGCGCGCACTCAAAGAGCACGGCTGGCTGGAAGACTACAAGGATCCCATCGATCTGCAGCCTATCCTCAAGCTGACCCGCGCTGGCAAAGCCTTCTCAGAGGTGTTTGCCGAGCTGGACAACGCCAGGCACAAGACCCGCCAGCGCAACATGCGCTCGGCCCGCAAGGCCTTGCAGGCCTTCCTGGACAGCCGCGATGAGGACGAACTGCTTGACGCCTACGACTACGCCAGCCGCGTGGTGCAGGATCTGCAAGACGACATCGAATACTTCCGCCACCTGATGCAGGCCCTGACCCGGGAAGCACTGACCCAGAAGCTGGCCTGGGACGAGTTCAACGATTTCCTGGAAAGCCGCTTCGGCAAGGAGATGTCGGTGCGACTGGTCGCGGACTCGGTTGATCGGCACCGCAGCCAGATCGTCGAACTGCTGGACCTGGTCCGCGCCTGGCCGGGCGATCAGCGCCTGCGGGTGGACGCAGCCCTGCGCCAGCGTGCGGCCTGGCTGGACGAGGTACTGGATGGACGCAGCGCCACACTGTGGCTGTGCCAGCGCATCGAAGCCCTGATCGATGCCGCCTGCGAGGTCAAGCTGCCCATGCTGCGCAGCGAGATGCACAACTATGTGCGCCGCTTTACCAGCCTGCTGCGCCAGGCCCTGTCGCTGGACTACGGTGCCGAATCGCCCATGGGCCTGACCCTGTCAGGTCTCAAGTCCAGTGCGCCGCCCGACAGGGATGCCTGGCTGGACGCCCTGGCCCACCGCCTGGCCACGGCCGAAGTACGCCTGCCGGCCAGCGGCCTGCGCTGGACACAGCGTGAGCGCCAGGAGGTTCAAGGCAGCGATCCCGCCTGGCAGATCCGGCCAGACAGCCGCCTTGAAGCCGCCATGCGCCGCGCCGAGGCCGAGGCCTTCGTCATCAGTGAAGACCGGCTGCTGGCACGCCTGCAGTCCCAGGCGGGTGGTCAGGTGCTGCGCCTGTCTCACCTGGCGTCGGGCCAGGCCGACGAGGTGCTCACCGCCCTGCACGCGGTGGGCGCGGCGCGCTCCATGCAGGGCCGCTCACTGTGGCAAACCCACAAGCTGCCCTCCCGCTTCGAAACCGACACCTTCGTGGCCGATGATTACGAACTACGGCCTCATGCCGCAGAGCCGAAGGCGCCTGAAGAATCCACATAGCCCATGAACACGGAGTTGTCCTTTCACGCCCTGCTCGACACCCGGCTGGCACAACGCACCTCGGGCAGCGTGTCACGCCAGCGCTTTGCAGAGATCTGCAACCGTCTGCTGGCTAGCGGCATCCTCTGGCGTGATCACTCGCGGCCCGAGCAGGCTCTGTACGACGACGCCACCATGGTCGAAGAGCTGTTGCGCGAGTGGTTCGACGTGCTCGGCTTTGCCCTGGTGCATGACGTGGACGCCAACCTGCTGCGGCTCTACCCGCCCGGCGGCGACCAGGACGACGAAGAGGGTGTCAAGCGCCTGCGGGCGCGCCTGCCCAAAGACGTGGTGGCCGCAGCACTGGGACTGCGCTTCCTGTACACCGAGGGGCTGACCGGCAAGCGCGAACTGGTCAACCAGGAACTGGCCATCAGCCTCGAAGAGCTGTCGCAGACCCTGGTCTCCCTGGTGGGCATGACACTGCCCTCGTCTATGGCTGACCGGGCACAGCTGCTGCGCGAGCTTCGCAAACACCGCCTGGTGCGCTTCAAGGATGCCGAGGGCCTGGGCCAGATGGAGACACTGATCAGCGTGCTGCGGCCCATCCTGTCCTTCGTGAGCGACGAAGCCCTGCAGGAGGTGCTCACCCTGGTGAAGTCGCGCCAGCCCGCCTTGCCATCCGACGAGGCCTCCTGACATGCGCATCACCCGACTCGTCACCATCAACTGGGGCACCATCGACTCGCGCGACTGGCCCCTGGCAGACGCCACCTTGCTCACCGGCGAATCAGGCTCCGGCAAATCCACCTTGCTGGACGCGATGCAGGCCGTGCTCACCGCCGCACGCCAAGGCGTCTTCCATTTCAATGCCGGCCAGAACGAATCCACGCAGAGCCGTCGTGGCGGCAAGGAACCCCGCACCCTGCATGCCTATGCCTTGGGGCAATGCGGCAGCGACATCTTCCTGCGTCAGCGCGCCACCAGCTATGTGGCCCTGGTGTTCGAGCCTTCTGCTGGCGAATCGGCCGAGGGTTTCACGGCCCTGCTGGGCGTCGAAGCCCACATCGACAACGGCCGGGCCGATGGTGGCAAGCCCTTGTTCTTTCTGCTGCGCTCAGCCCTGTCAGCCCAGCATCTGCTGAACCCCACCACCGCGCCGGGCACCCGGCCACGCCCCCTGGCCCTCAAGGAGGCCTACGCCCAGCTCCAGCTACGGCTGGGCCTGGCCTCTGACCAGCTCTCGCGCCACGAAGGCAAGGACAGCTACCTGCAGCACCTCTATGGCCACCTGCTGGGCAAGAAGTTCGTGCCGGAGACCGATGCCACGCGGTGCGCCCGTGCCCTGGTCAAGGCCATGGCCTACCGCGAGATCGGCAACGTCAACGACCTCGTGCGCGACGAGATCCTCGACGACCGGGATTTCTCGCAAGAGGTGGGCAAGATGCGCCAGCTCATGCAGGAGATCGCCCGGCTCAAGGCCGACGCCGAGAGGCTGCGCCTCAACATCGACCGACTCAAGCTGGTCGACGATGCCTCGAGCGACGTCGTCGCCCTGCTGCGCCGCCATGTGGTGACGCTCAACGCGCACGTCCTGCGCCTGCAGCGTGAATGCGAGGCCGAGCGCCAATCGGCCGAACGCCGCCAGCAGCAGTTGCTCAAACATGCCGGTGATTCGAAAGACCGCCTTGAGCGCATCGCCAACGACCGCCAGCTCATCAACGACGAGATGGCCCTGGTGCTGGGCGAACTGGCCCAGAGCAATGTGGCCCAGGAGAAGCAGCGGCTGCTCACCAGCGCCTCGCAATACGCCGAGCAGTTCCACAAGGAATGGGCCCGCGTGCAGCAGGCTGCCTCGCAGATGGACCAGGTGCTGGGCCATGTGAACCAGCTACTCGCACTGGACACCTCACTGCTGCCCAGCCTTCAGGCCGCAGTGGCACGGCTGGCGCCCGTGGCCGGGCAGGCCACCAAACAATGGGCCCCCGCGCGAGGCCCCTTGCTGGCCACCGCCCGCCTGGATGACGAGCTGGCCGCCTTCGAACTCGAACCCCTGGACCAGGCACTGCAAGCCCTGGAGGCGGCCCTGGTGGGCGACGAGCACTCCGTGATGGCCGCGCTGATCGCGGCACGCAGCCAGTTGCACCAGCAGCAGACGCAGTTGAAGGACGAGCAAGAGGCCCTGCGCGCAGAGCAGGTGCTGCTGCTGCAAGGCCGCTCACCGGCCCCGCCGGATGTGCAGCAGGCCCTGAGCCTGCTGGAAGGCGAGCTGCCCGCCAGCCGCCCGCGCATGCTCGCCGCCCTGATCGAGCCCAAGCCGGGCAGCGCCTGGCAGCAGGCCATCGAAGGCTACATGAGCCGCGACCGCTTCGCCATCATCGTCGAGCCCGAGCTTGAAGAAGACGCCATCAAGCTGATCAAGCGCCGCTTCGTCCGCCGCTCACCCAAGATCGTGCAAGGCAGCAAGGCCATGGAGGACACCCAGGCCACGAGCCTGCCACCGCAGGCCATCCTGCACGAGGTGGTGTGCGAGCACCCCGTCGCCAGCGCCTACCTCAAGGCTTTGTACGGCCGCGTACGCAAGGTCAGCACCGAGGCCGAACTGCGCAAGACGCCCCAGGGCCTGATGCAGCAAGGCCTGGGCAGCCGAGCCTACGGCATGTTCGCCTGCCTGGCCAGCGACCAGGAGCTGGCCTTCGGCCTGGAGAGCCGACAACGCCGCCTGGCCTGGGTCAGCCAGCGGCTCGACGCCCTGGTGCCCGAGCTCAAGCGCCTCAAGGAACTCGATCAATCCCTGCAACTGGTGACGGGCTGGTTCAGCCGGGTGGGTGCCTCTTCCCTGGCGGATGCGCTGAGCGAAGCTCTCTCCACCCGCCTGCGCTTTGTCGATGTGCAACTGGACCTGGGCCGGCTGGACACCTCCAGTATCGATGGCCTGGAACAACGGCGTGCCGCCCTGCAGGAGCGCGAACAGGTCTGCGCCGACCTGTGGAATGCCGAGCAGCAGGCCATCGGCGTGCACAACCGGGACCTGGAGCAACTGACACGCCGTCTGCGCGAGCTGGAAGCCCGTCAGCCCGACCTGCTCATCCAGGTCACCAACGCCCAGGTGTGGATCAGCCGGTTCGCCGCCGAGGCCGGCGAGGTAGCCACCGAGGTGCAGCTGCACGACGAGGCCCGAAGCCTCTGCGACGCCGACGAACCTAGCACCGCCGCCCTGCAAAGCCGCGTCAGCAACGCCAGCGAGAACCTGCCAGACCGCCTCAAGACCCTGCGCAACCACATCGCCACCTACCTGGCCGGCGCCCGCACCGACGAAGAGCGTTTCAGTTGGGCCGAGCCACCGCGCAGCCTCGACCAGATCGAAACCATCCTGCGCTCGGTGCTGGCCGTGCAGCAGCAGGCCCGCGAGCAGATGCGCCGCCAGGACAGCATCGGGCTGGCCGACAACATCGCCCGCCTGGAGAAGGCCGAAGGCAGCTTCAACCACGTCTTCACGAGCGACTTCTGCTTCAAGGTGCGCCGCGACGTGAAGGATGGCTCGACCACGCTGCGCAAGCTCAGCAGCGAACTTAAGGCCATCCAGTTCGGCGTAGACTCGTACGACGTGGTGCAGGACTGGGTGCCCCGCTTCAAGGCCTACTACGACTTCTTCGAAGCCCTGGATGCCGTGGTCGATCAGCTAGAAAAAGACAAGGTCGCCATATTCGATGCGCCTCAGCTCTCCGACGAGCACCGCGCCACCGCGCAGGAGATCAAGCGCCTGCTGCTGTCGCAGGACCAGGTGGCCGCCGAACGCGCCTTGAAGGAGCTGGCCGACTACCGCAACTACCGCCGCTACGACATCCACCGCATCGTGGGTGGGCACCGCACCCCCATGTCCACCTGGGGCACGGGTTCTGGCGGCGAGCTGGAAACGCCGTTCTATGTGATCCGTGCCGCCGTGCTGGCCCACGCGCTGGGGCACTTTGGCCGTGCGCAGAACGCACCCGCGCTGCGCATCATGCTGTCGGACGAGGCCTTCTCCAAGATGGACGAAGCCCGTTCGCGCGCCGTGCTGCGCTTTCTGGCGCAAAACATGGGCCTGCAACTCATCGTGGCCATGCCCACCTCCAAATCGGGCGCCATCAAGCCCGAGTTCGACAAGGAGTACACCTTCTCCAAGCTGGAGGCCGAAGCCGACGGCCAGACCGTCTACATCAGCGAAGTGCAGGAGAAGGATTTCAAGCGCGAGGCGCTGGGCCGCCTGTGGGCCGAACACGCGCAAGCCGCCCGTGAGCAGGCACGATCGGCCTTTGAACAGCGCACTGAAGGCAAGCCATGAGCACGCTCGCGCCGCACCCTCTGCTGATCCGGCTGGCCCACACGCTGCTGCGCAAGGCCGAACGCAGCCAGGGGGAGCGCAGTGTGTCCCTGCGGCTCGATGCCGCCGCCTTGCCTGAACTGCACCAGGCCGCCACGCCCGATGCATTGACCCACATCGGCCTGCTGCTTGACCAACTTAAGCACGCCGGCTGGGTGGACGTGCGCCTGAAAAAGGCTCAGGCCTTCCAGACTCTGGCCGATCGCGATCCCACCCTGGTGCTGCTGGATGCAACCGCCCTGGCCGCCTGGTCGGACTT
>CALAKR010000414.1 GCA_937923225.1 uncultured Aquabacterium sp.
CGACGGCATCCACGCGGTGGGCGACATCAACACCTACCCAGGCAAGAAGCGCCTGTTGCTGTGCGGCTTCCACGAAGCCACGCTGGCCGCGCATGCCCTGCTCGCACGCCTGTACCCTGATGCACCACAGCATCTGCAGTACACCACCACGAGTGCCCTGCTGCACCAGCGCCTCGGCGTGTCGCACTGAGCCCTGAGTGCTCGGCCAGCGCGGCGCCGCACTTCACACTAAAATACACACCGTTTGCTAGGGGTGCCGCGCCCTTGCCCCCGGGGTGATTGCGTGGCTGAGAGAGTCCCTTCGAACCTGAACGAGGTCATCCTCGCGTAGGGAAGCACGGTCATCCGCACGCCACGACACCGCCGCCCGCCATGGGCGATGCGCGCACTCGTGGGCCGCACGGCACGCCCGCATCCCCGGGCGATGAGGCCTCACCACCTGCATCCCGTGCTGGAGTTGTTGCCTCATGGCCCCTACGCGCCGCCTTCGTTCGTGCACCACCGTGTCGTGCACGCCCTCCCTGTCGTCCTGCCCCGCAACGCGCCTGAGCGCGCCTGCCTGGGCCGCCTCGCTGCTGATCGGGCTGATGTCGGCGCAGGCCATGGCACAGAACCAGCCAGCAGCCCCAGCCAAGGCCACAGACGATGCGGCCACCACGCTGCCCACGGTGACCGTGGTGGCCCCCGCCGCACGCGAAGCACGGGCCGGCATCAGCGGCCTGGCCGACACACCCGCCTGGAAGGCCCCGGTGCAGGCCGTGCGCCTCACGCAGGATGTGCTCAAGGACCAGCAGGTACAGCGCCTGGCCGACCTGGTCAAACTCGACGCCAGCGTCAGCGATGCCTACAACACCACCGGCTACTGGGACTACCTCAGCATGCGCGGCTTCACGCTGGACAACGCCTACAACTACCGCCGCGAAGGCCTGCCCATCAACGCAGAGACACGCATCGCCCTGGACAACAAGGCCGCCGTGGAACTGCTCAAGGGCACCAGCGGCATCCAGGCCGGCGTGAGCGCCCCGGGGGGCTTGGTGAACCTGATCGTCAAGCGCCCTGAAGGCCGTATGCGCACGGCAGAGATCGGCTTTACCGGCGGCAGCAGCGTGATGGCCGCTGTCGACATCGGTGACCGTTTCGGCACCGACCAGCGCTTCGGCCTGCGCGTCAATGCAGCCGCCGAAAGGTTTGATCCGAACATCGACAACACCAAGGGGCATCGCCGCCTGCTGGCCCTGGCCACGGACTGGGTCATCGCACCGGGCAGCGTCATCGAGGCCGAGATCGAGCACAGCCTGTACCGTCAGCCCAGCGTGCCGGGCGCCAGCCTGCTGGGCAACGCCTTGCCCTCGGCCAGCAGCTTCGATCCTTCGCGCAACCTCAACAACCAACCCTGGGCATTGCCCGTGCAGATGGCCGGCAACACCGGCACCCTGCGCTGGAAGCAGGATTGGGGCACGAACTGGCAATCGGTGCTGACCTATGGTGAGCAGCATCTGCGTTCGCAGGACCGCGCGGCATTTCCCTCAGGTTGCTTCAATGAAGGCAACTATGACCGCTATTGCAGCGACGGCACCTTCGACTTGTACGACTACCGCTCCGAAGGCGAGCGCCGCACCACGCGTGCACTGAACGCCCAACTCGCGGGCGAGCTGAGCACTGGCACGGTCAAGCACGCGCTGCGCATCGGCCTGCTGCGCAGCATCCACACCACGGACCTCAACACGGCGGCCTTCACTTATGCCGGCGAAGGCAATATCGATGGCAGCTACGGCGCCTATCTAGCGACCGCAACGCCCGACTTCGCCAACACCGACCGCCACGAGCGCAGCACCGAGCTGAGCATCAGCGACTCGATCACCTTCTCGGAACAATGGAGCGCCTGGGCAGGCCTGCGCCATACCTGGCTCAAGCGCCGTGTCGAGCTTACTGATCAAAGCACAGAGCCTGCCTCGCTCGATCAGCAAGTGACTACGCCCTGGCTGGCCGTGGGCTACACGCTCGCCCCCCGCACGCAGGTCTACGCCAGCTGGGGTGAAGGCTTCGAAGCCCGAACCGCCATGAGCACGCCCCTGGTCACCTACGACAATGCGCCCAGCGCACTGTCCGTGCACAAGAGCCGCCAGATCGAACTGGGCATCAAGGCCCAGCGTGATCACCTGCAATGGGGCGCCAACCTGTTCCGCATCGAGCGCCCTGAGGCCGGCCCTGTCGGCAACACCAGCGGTGGGACGGACTACGTGTTCGATGGCCACTCGCTGCATCAGGGGGCCGAGGGCTTCGTGCAGACGCAACTCGGCGCATGGGGCTTCACCGGCAGCGCCATGGTGCTCGACGCCAAGCGCCGCGACACGCAAAGCGGCCTCGATGGCAAGCGCCCTGTCAACGTGCCCGAGCACACGCTCAAGCTGTCTGGCAGCTACCGCTGGGCCGCCCCTCTGCCGATCACGGCACAGGCCGATCTGGTGCACGAAGGCCGCCGCTGGGTAGACCCGGACAACACCGTGCGCCTGCCCTCGTGGACCCGCGTGGACGTGGGCCTGAAAGCCCAGCAGCGCGTGGACGGCAGCAACCTGACCTGGCGTCTGGGTGTGGCCAACCTGTTCGACAAGCGTGCCTGGCGTGAAGCGCCCACGCTCACCGGCCACATCTACCTGTTCCCGCTGGCCGAGCGCACCGTGACAGGATCATTGCAGGTGGACTTCTAAACCGTGTTGTCGCACACGGCACACAGGTGGTGCAAAACAGGGCCCACCTTGCGTGGCCTGCGAAAACCATGCTATAGTTTCGTTCTCGGTTGATCGCTGCAACACACCGAAGCAGCTAGCAGACAACCCTGATCCCCGATAGCTCAGTCGGTAGAGCGCCGGACTGTTAATCCGTAGGTCCCTGGTTCGAGCCCAGGTCGGGGAGCCAAACATCGAAAGGCCTCGCAGAAATGCGAGGCCTTTTTCGTTGTGGCTCAGCCACCCGCGTCAGACTTTCGCTGTTCCCTGCTCAACGCTCACCCGCGCGATACGGCTTCATCAACGCCTGCGGGTAGGCCGCGCGCCGCGCCATCACCACCAAGGCCAGGATGGACAGCACATAGGGCAGCATCAGGTCCAGC
>CALAKR010000415.1 GCA_937923225.1 uncultured Aquabacterium sp.
AGCGCATCGAGCCGGCCAGGGCGCGCTACTGGCCTGCCGCCACAGGGCTGGCCCTGCGCGACTGGCTGGTCGCACAAGGCCATGAGCCTCAAGCGCTGGAGTTGCCCAAGCTCTGAGAACCACCGGGCTGCTCAAGCGACTCAGCGCTCCACGTCGTACCAGTACTGATCCGCCGCGCGGCGGTCGTGCCCGTCGAACATGCGCCGCACCATGGCCGGGTTGCGTACCAGGTACCAGTCGCCAAAATGGTCGAACTTGCGGCACGAGGTGATGATGCCGCCGCGCCATAGCGTGCCAAAGCGCTGCCCGCGCGTCTTGCCCAAAGCCTTGAGCCGCACGGCGAAGTCCACATCCTCCACGCTGACCATGCGCTCGTCGAAACCGCCGATCGCCTCGAAGGCATCGCGCTGGCACCAGAACAGGCCGGCAGAGATGCCCTTGTCGATCACATAGCGCGCCACCACGAAGCCGGTGAGCACAATGCCCAGGGACCAGCGCTCCGGCCAGATGGTGGCGCCACCACCGACATAGCGCTTGTCGTTGACGTGACGGATCAGCTCGGCCATGGTGTGCGGCTGCATCCAGCTGTCGGCATCGATGGTGGCCAGGGCATGCGCGGTGCCGCCACGCACCGCCGCGTTGCGCACAGCGGCGATGCACTTGCGCTCTTCCACCACGCAGCGGGCGCCCAGCGACTCGGCAATGGCCTGCGTGCCGTCGGTGCAGCGGTTCAACGCCACCACCACTTCGGCATTCACCTGCGCACGTTGCGCCGACGACATCACGCTCTCGATGCAGCGGCCGATGTAGCGCTCTTCGTTGTGCGCCGGGATGGCGATGGAGACGTCGGGCGTCGTCATGCGCGGCCCGCTCAGCGCATCTTGAGCTGCGCCACCCGGCTCATGGCCAGGCCCGCAGCCGCCGTACGCGTTTCCACGCCCAGCTTGGCGAACACGTGCTCCAGTTGCTTCTTGACGGTGGCCGGGCTGCTGCCCAGGATGTCGCCGATGTCGCGGTTGGTCTTGCCGCGCACCACCCAGTACAGTACCTCGCCTTCGCGGGCAGTGAGCTTGAACTCCTGCGTGAGCGCGTCGATGGCGGCCTGATCGGAGCTCTCCTGCATCACCAGCAGCCATTCGTCGTCACCCGTGGGCTCGTGCAGGGCAAAGCTCAGGCGGCGGCCGGCCTGGTTCACGGCCCAGGTGGGCGCAGGCGTGACCGGAGGCGGCAACAAGCCATCAGGGCCAGGCTTGGGCGCCACCTGTTGCAGCCAGTCGGCCAGCTCGGCCGGCGCCACGGATTCAGGCGTGTCGAAATAGCTCTGCAGCAGCTTGCGCGCCAGCGGCGTCTGCCACAGCACGCGGCCATCGCTCACACGCACCGTGAGCGAGGCGTGGCCGAAGGCATCGAGCGCATTGCGAGCCTGCCGCGCCTGGCGGGCGCTCTGCATGTGCGCCTCGATGCGGGCCAACACCTCGCGCGGGCGGATAGGCTTGACCACGTAGTCCACGCCGCCGGCCTGGAAGGCGGCCACCACGTGCTCCGTCTCGCTCAAGCCCGTCATGAAGACGATGGGGATGTGGCTGGTCTCGGGCGTGGCTTTCAGGCGGCGCGCCACCTCGAAGCCGTCCATGCCGGGCATCAGCGCGTCGAGCAAGATGATGTCGGGCACGGCCTGCGTGGCGCGCTGCAGGGCGGCCTCGCCGTGGGTGGCCACCAGCACGGTGTAGCCCTCTTCGTCGAGCGCATCGTGCAGCAGCGACAAGTTGTCCGGCACATCGTCGACGATGAGCACGACATCGGTGCGGCTGCGGTCGAGGCGGTCGAACATGGTGGAGGGTGGCGGCGGTGTGGCGAAACGTGTCACGAACCCGGCAACGAGTTCGTCAGGACCCGGATTGTGCCTGCACGGGCGGCACGCCGGCTGCGGGTTCGCCCTCTCGCCGCGCCAGCGCCTCGCGCAGCACCTCGGCCATGGCGTCAAGCTGGAACTGCTTGGCCATGGCGCGCAGGCGCTGCACGAAGGGCTCGCATTGCGGCTCAGCCGCAGCGATCTGGTCGAGCACCTTGTGCACACCGCGGATGTAGCCGGTATGGACCTGGTCCTCCAACGTGCGCAGCACATCGATCGATGGCAGGGCTTGCGGTGCGTCATCCCCCCCATGGCCAGAAGGTGACGATGGCAGCGCCGCCTCGGCACTGGAGGCGCGCTCCGTCTCGATCCACTGCAGCGACAGGCGCCGCCCCAGCCAATCCAGCAGCTCCGCCACCCGCACCGGCTTGACGATGAAATCCTCCGGCGCGATGCCTACGTCGTTCTCCAGCGCCTTGTCGAAGGCGTTGGCCGACACGATGGCGGCTGGCGCCTCGCTCAGGCCTTCGCTGCGGATGGCACGCAAGGTGGCCCAACCATCCAGCCCCGGCATGGCCAGGTCCATGAACACCGCGTGCGGCTGCTGCGCGGGCGGGCACACGCGCAGGCCGGCCAGGCAATCCACGCCAGAGGCGAAGGGCGTCACCTCGAAGCCCAGCGGCTCCA
>CALAKR010000416.1 GCA_937923225.1 uncultured Aquabacterium sp.
ACCGTTGAGCACGCCGATGGACGTGATCCCGATCTGTACGGTGGACAGGAACTGCGTGGGGTTGTCGTGCAGGTCCATCGCCACCTTGGCCCCCTCGTCACCCGTCTCTGTCATGACCTGCAGACGTGCTTTTCGGCTGGAGGCCAATGCCATTTCGGACATGGCAAACAGGCCGTTGAGAAGGATCAGAAAAATCAGCAGTGCTAGTTCCATGACAGGCGCCGGGCGTGCCGGGCCATCTGTGTCGATGCCGCAAGGGTATCAGAATCAGTTTTCAGGCCCGGTCAATGTCCCCTGGTTGTAGTCGCGCAGGGCCTGTTCGATCTCCTCGCGGGTGTTCATCACGAAGGGACCGTACTGCACGACCGGCTCGCGCAGCGGCTTGCCCGCCAGCAGCAGCACGTCAGTGCCCTGGGGGCCTGCAGTGAGCGTGAGCTGGGTACCATCGCCCAGCACACCCGCCCAACCCTGGTGCAGGGCGCGGCCATCGATTTGCGCCTCGCCATCGGCCACGTAGACCAGGGCGGTGTGGCCGGCAGGCACGGCGGTCTGCCAGGTGGCGCCGGCGGGCAGGTGGGCGTGCAGGTAGACGGGCTGGGTGCTCAGGCCCTGAATCGGGCCGCGCACGCTCTGGCCTTGGGCATCGGTGGTTTCACCGGCGATCACCTTGACCCAGCCGCCATCGGCCAGCTCGGCGCGGGGGATCTGGGCGGCAGGGATGTCGCGGTAGGCAGCCGGCTTCATCTTCTCGGCCGCGGGCAGATTGATCCACAGCTGGAAACCGCGCATGCGGCCTTCCTTCTGCTGGGGCATTTCCGAGTGGATGATGCCGCGCCCGGCCGTCATCCACTGCACGTCGCCGTCGCGCAGGTGGCCCTGATGGCCCAGGTGGTCCTCATGCAGCATGTGGCCCTGCAGCATGTAGGTCACGGTCTCGAAGCCGCGGTGCGGGTGCGAGGGGAAGCCGGCGATGTAGTCGTCGGCCTGATCCGAGGCGAACTCGTCGAGCATCAGGAACGGATCCAGGTTCAGCGTGGAGCGGGCCTGGGTCTGGAAAACGCGCGTCAGGCGCACGCCGGCGCCGTCCTCAGCGGGCTGGCCGCGCAGGGCGGTGGTCACGTGGCGCTGGACAGGGCTTGCGGTGGGGCTGGTTGTGGTTTCGGTGCTCATGACGGGTCTCCGATGGGAGAGGGGATGGACCAATGATGGGGGCGCTTGAGCCCATTGCCAGCCTGAGGGCTTGCACGCATCGTTCAAAGGATTTGAGCGTGGGGTAGGCGCAGGGCATGTGTTTGCCCGCAGAATCCTTTGCATGATCTACATCGTTGGAGACCTGCAGGGCTGCGGCGACCCGCTCGACCGGCTGCTGCAGACCGTGGACTTTTCGCCCTCGCGTGACCACCTGTACGTGCTGGGCGACCTGGTCAACCGGGGGCCGGATTCACTGGGCGTGCTGCGCCGCCTGCGCGGCCTGGGGGCTGCCGCCACCTGCCTGCTGGGTAACCATGACCTGCACCTGCTGGCCGTGTCGCAGGGCGTGCGCAAGCTGCACAAGGGCGACACCGTCGGGCCGATCCTGGACGCACCCGACCGTGACGCCTGGCTGGACTGGCTGCGCCAGCGGCCTCTGGCCGTGCACGCCCATGGCTGGCTGATGGTGCACGCTGGCATCGTGCCCCAATGGGACGTGGCGCAGACCATGGCCCTGGCCAGTGAGGTGGAGACGCTGCTGCGCGGCCCGGACCTGGCCGGCTTCCTGCCGCAGATGTATGGCAACGAGCCAGCCCGCTGGGACGATGCCCTGCAGGGCGCAGACCGCTGGCGCTGCGTGATCAACAGCCTGACGCGCCTGCGCTTCTGCGCGGCGGACGGCACGATGGAATTCGCCACCAAGGAGGGTGCCGGCGGCTCCCCGGAGGGCTACATGCCCTGGTTCGAGGTGCCGGGGCGCCGCACGGCGTCGGCCTCCGTGGCGTTCGGGCACTGGTCGACGCTGGGGTTGATCAACCGTGATGACCTGCTGGCGCTGGACACGGGCTGTGTCTGGGGCGGGCATTTGACGGCAGTGCGCTTGGTGGAAGGGGGCGGGCGTGAGCTGATCCAGATCCCGTGTCCACAGGCGCAGAAGCCCGGTTAGCTGGGCTGGGGGTTCTCGGATTCAAATCCAGGGTGGCGACGCCGTTTCAGCGAAAGTGCTATAAAAATCAGAGGCTGGGCGCAGGTCCCAAGCGGTGCCCGCCAGCCTGATGCACCCCACATGGAGGCCCCTGCGATGGAAACAATCAACCACGAGTTTTTTGAGTTGTTCGAGCAACTCGGACTGCCGTCCTCCGAGCCGGAGATCCGCAGTTTCATCAACCGGCATCGCCCGCTGCCAGGCGGTGTCAAGATCACCGAGGCACCGTTCTGGACACCGGAGCAGGCACGTCTGCTGGAGGAGTTGCTGGCGCAGGATGCCGATTGGGCAGAGGTGGTCGACAGCCTGAACGTCGCGCTTCACTGAGCTGGACTGCGCCAGCGTCAACACAGGCTGCGGCAGTGGCCTGGTTGACGTTTATACTGCGAGCCTCCTTCAAGGAAGCGTGGCCGAGCGGTTTAAGGCACCGGTCTTGAAAACCGGCGAGGGTTTGCGCCCTCCGTGAGTTCGAATCTCACCGCTTCCGCCAAGGCATTCATGAAAAACGGGCCCGAGGGCCCGTTTGTTCATTGCGGGGTTGCTCGCTTGCGCGCAATGGCCGCCAGAACCGGCAGCGCGCCGATGAACAGCCACGAGGTCGAAGGCTCGGGCACCGCCGTCAGTGAGGTGGGGGTGGCGAAAACGCTGTGCAAGTTGCCAAAATCAAAACGCAATTCGGCGGTTCCTGCGCTGACGTTGCTTGAGATGTCCAGCAATGCGTCGTACAGCGAGCCGGTGGACTGAGGGTCAAAACTGTTCAGCGAGATGAAGTCAATGCCATCGTTGCTGCGGGGATTCCAATAGCCGGCATTGATGGCATTGAGTGTTTCCCAGGCCAGTACATACCCATGACCGCTTGCCCGCGTCGACGTTTCTCCGTTGAAGGTGACACTCACCAAGGCATCTTGATAGACATCCTGTGCTGGATCGATGGCGGTGCTGACATCGATCACGTAGTCGATCGTGACCTTGGTGCCAGGCGCCAGGAAGGTGGGTGGGACAAACGTGCTGCCATATTTGTTGATAGCGATCGCCTCCAGCCGCCATGTCTGCAGTGCCGCTTGTGCCACCTGGGTGGTGGCCAGGCCTGTCAGGGCCGCTGCGATGCACAACGCTTTGAAATTCATCATCCAGGTCCTCGAGTTTGTGGTTTGGATGTGGTTCCGGTTTTTTGTCCGAAATCCACGGGCGTGAGCATACCGTGTCCCACATCTGACCGAAAACGCATGGCCGAACCTTTGGATCCATCAGGATCATCTCGTCCCGTGCGTTTGAGATCTTGTTTCAGCAGCGCCACAATGCACGGGCAGGCTGCCTATCCAAGATCAGCATGCCTGCCCGCCGCATGACGATGTTGCCGTGCGGCGCCGTCAACTTCTGGAAGCGAAGATGGAACTGAATTTCACCGGCCGTGTGGCCATCGTCACGGGTGCAGGCGGCGGCCTGGGCCGCGAACATGCCCTGGCCCTGGCCAAGCGCGGCGCCAAGGTGCTGGTCAACGACATGGACCGGGGCGATGGCCAGCCTTCGCCCGCCCAGAAGGTTGTCGACGAGATCGTGGCAGCCGGTGGCGAGGCCATCGCCTTTTCCTGCTCGGTGACGGATTTCCCGCAGGTGCAGGCCATGGTGCAGAAGGCGCAGGACACCTGGGGCCGCGTGGACGTGCTCATCAATAACGCCGGCATCCTGCGCGACCAGTCTTTCGCCAAGATGGAGCTGGATGACTTCCGCCTGGTGCTGGATGTGCACCTGATGGGCGCTGTCAACTGCACCAAGGCCGTGTGGCCATTGATGAGCGCACAGAAGTACGGCCGCGTCGTGATGACGACCTCGTCCTCAGGCCTGTTCGGCAACTTCGGCCAAGCCAACTACGGCGCGGCCAAGATGGCGCTGGTGGGCCTGATGCAGACGCTGTCCATCGAAGGCGCCAAGAGCGATATCCGCGTGAACTGCCTGGCACCCACCGCAGCCACGCAGATGACGGAAGGCCTGCTGCCGCCAGCCATGCTCGAACTGCTCAAGCCCGAGGCCGTCACGCCCGCCATGCTGGTGCTGGCGCATGAATCGGCGCCCAACCGCACCATCCTGAATGCGGGGGCCGGCACCTTTGCGGCTTCGCACATCACCATGACCCAGGGCCTGCACCTGGGCCTGGGCGATGATGTGCCCGAGCGTCTGGCCGAACAGCTGGCGGCCATCACGGACCGCGCTGGCGACAAGGTGCCTGGCAGCGGCTCGGAGCAGGGCACCAACGAGATCACCCAGGCCACGGCGGCGCTCCAGCGCTGACCGGCACGACCGGCGGGCGCCGTCAATGCCCGCGCAGGCCAAATGAATGATCGGGCTGGCCGCGCTGCAGACGCGGCGCCACAGCCCCATCACACCGCATAGGGGTATCGGCTTCGAGGACTGGACATGCGCCAAGAATCGCGGCCGAGGCATGCACCGCATTGCATGCCCGACACAAGCAACTCATTGTGGAGACCCCCATGGCTTCGATTCCTGTTCGCTTGACGACGTTGGTGGCGCGCGGCCCGTTGCGCGCTTTAGCTCCCAGCATCCTGTTGTCATTGGGATGCCTGGCCAGCCAAGCCCAGGCTCACGCGGTCGGCACCACGGTGCACACCGATGCGGGCGATCTGCTGGGCACGGCCAGTGCCACTGGCACCGCCTTCCTGGGTGTACCGTTCGCGGCCCCGCCCGTGGGCGATCTGCGCTGGCGTGCGCCTCGGCCTGTGGCGCCTTGGTCAGGCGTGCGCACCGCCCAGGCGGCTGGCCCCACCTGCATGCAGGATCCACGCATCCCGCCCGCCGGTGTCGGCAACAACAGCGAAGATTGTCTCTACCTCAATGTGCATGTGCCCGCGCAGGCCAGCACCACGCGGCCCTTGCCGGTGATGGTGTGGATCCACGGTGGTGCCTTCATCAACGGTGCTGGATCTCAGTACGACGGCACGGTGCTGGCGCGTGAGGCCCAGGCCGTGGTGGTGACGGTGAACTACCGCCTGGGTATCTTCGGCTCGCTGGCGCTGGATGCGCTCGCTGCAGAGGCCAAGGCCGGGAACTACGCGCTGCAGGATCAGCAGGCCGCGCTGCGCTGGGTGCAGCGCAACATCGCGGCCTTCGGTGGCGATGCGGGCCGCGTGACGATCTTCGGCGAATCGGCCGGGGGCACCAGCGTGTGCAACCAGTTGATCTCGCCAGCGGCCAAGGGCTTGTTCCAGCGGGCGATCATCCAGAGCGGCACCTGCCCGTCCGTGCAGCCCACGCGGGCGCAGGCGGTGGCGGTGGGCAATGCCTATGCCGACAAGCTCGGCTGCGCGGCAGGCGCCGGTCAATTGGCTTGCCTGCGGAGCAAGTCCGCCTTGCAGGCGTTGGTGGCCTCTCCGGCGATCGATGCGGCCGATCCGGCCTCGCTGGGGCAGTTCAGCCCGCACATCGATGGTGTGGTGCTGCCGGAGGCGCCGCGCACGGCCATTCGCGCTGGGCGTTTTCACAAAGTGCCTGTGCTGCTTGGCAACAACGCCGATGAGGGCACGCTGTTCATCGCGCTGGCCTTCGAGCTGCAGCGGGGCACGCCCATGACGGAGGCCGAGTTCCAGGCCATGGTCAAGGGCAACGCGGGGGATTCGGGCATTGCGGCGCTGGCGTCGTCCATCGTGCTCGATGCCTACCGCCCCAGCCGCTATGGCTCACCCAACCTGTCGGCCGCGGCACTGCTGGGCGACAGCCTGTTCGCCTGCCCGACGCAGTTCCTGGCGCGTGCGCTGTCGGACCACGTGCCCACCTACGCCTACGAGTTCCAGGAGAAGAACGCGCCGGCCTTCGTCAACGATCCCTTCATGCCCTGGGGCGCCTTCCATGCCGCGGAGCTGCCCTTCGTGTTCGGCACACGCATCGTGACGACACCGCCCAGCCCGGATCCGGCCGAGGTGGCCACGCCCGCGCAACTGGCCTTGTCGAAGGCGATGATGGCGTATTGGGGGCAGTTCGCGGCCACGGGGCAGCCCCATGCAGCAGGGCAGAAGGCCTGGCCGCGCTTCAACCGCCTGCTGCAGGCCACGCAGACCTTCAAGTCGCAGGGCATCGGTACGGAACTGCTGGGTGCGCCCTATGGGCGGCACCAGTGCCTGCTGTGGGATGCCACGGCGCTGCTGGGCAACTTGCAGTGAAAGGCTTTGCCCTTGGGTGATGGTCGGGTCAGGCGATTGACCTGATCACTGCCTTGCTGTGGGTTCAGGCCTGCGAGGCCCGCTGCTCACGGCTCCATAGCCCCCGCAGTGCGGCCTTGCGCCAGGCCACCAGGTTCACGGGGCCCTGCATGCTGGCGCCCAGGTTGCGCAGTACGCCATCGTGCAGACCGTAGATCAGCCCGTGCACCGACACGGGCTGGCCACGCTGCCAGGCGGCGCGCACCACCTCCAGCCGGCTGACATTGCAGACCTGCTCGATCACATTGATCTCGCACAGGCGATTGACCTGGTCGGCCTCGACCGGCTCCAGCGCCAGGCGCCGGCCATGGATGTGGCGCAGATCCTCCAGATGGCGCAACCAGTAGTCGGCCAGGCCCACGCGCTGCCCACGCAGCGCCGCCTGCACGCCGCCGCAGCCATAGTGGCCCACCACCATCACATGGCGCACCTTGAGCACATCCACCGCGTACTGGATCACCGACAGGCAGTTCAGGTCGGTGTGCACGATCAGGTTGGCGATGTTGCGGTGCACGAAGACTTCGCCGGGCAGCAGACCGACGATCTCGTTGGCGGGCACGCGGCTGTCCGAGCAGCCGATCCACAGGTAGCGGGGGCTCTGCTGGCCGGCCAGGCGGCTGAAGAAGGCCGGATCGCGTTGCTGCATGGCCTGGGACCAATGCTTGTTGTTGTCCAGCAGGAGGTCGATGTCGTCCATGGGCGGGTGTGTCCTTTTCATCTTGTGCGTCCTTTGCACATGCGCGCGCACGCATCCTGGCACCGCCTTGACATTTCTGTCTTGGAACAACTGGTCGTCGGTATGATCTGCTGACAGCGCACAGGAGACAGGCATGGGCACCGGAGCCAACCGGTTGATCTTCGACAGCGACATGGTGTTCTACGCGGGGCTGCTGGGCCGGCCGCGCACCCGGGTGCTGGGTGCCTGGACGCTGTACGCACCCGCCACAGGTGCCATGCAGATCACCGTGGGCGACGAGGCGCCGATGGACGTGCCCGCCTGGGTGGTGCCACCCTATGTGCCGCACAGCCTGCGCACGGCGGATCAGCGCATCCAGTGCGTGCTGGTCGAGCCGGATTTCATCGACGTGGCGCGCCTGCCGGAGGTGCTGTCGCTGGATGAGCCGGGCGCCGGCTGGGGCGAGCGGCTGGCCTTGTTCGCCGAGCAGCTCACCGCGCAGGGTCGGATGGGCGACGCCCCCTGCCTGGAAACCGCCTTGCTGGGGACGGCCTTGCCCCGCCGCAGCATCGATCCACGGATCGCGGGCGTGATCGATCGCATCCGGCAGGATCCCGCCAGCCTGGTCACCGCGGATGACTGCGCGGCGGATTGCGGCCTGTCGGCATCACGCTTCATCCACCTGTTCACCAGCGAATGCGGCATGCCGTTTCGCAGCTTCCGCACCTGGAAGCGGGCGCGCAGCCTCCTCAATGCCGTGGACAGCGGGGCCACGCTCACCCAGATCGCCCTGGACCTGGGCTACAGCGATTCAGCCTACTTCAGCAACTCGATCCGCTATTTCACGGGCTTGCGCCCCCGGGACATCCTGGCCGGTTCGCGCGCGCTGGTGGTCGACAGGCGCTAGCCCCCGGGGGCTCAGGGCTTTCACCCGGTTTGCGCCGTTTAGCCGGTTTGCACAAGCGGGGTCGGCGTGTCGCCGCTATCGTGGCGACAGCAACCCCACGGCTTGAAAGGCCCGCATGACCTCCCTGAAAGACAAGACGCTGTTCATCACCGGTGCCAGCCGCGGCATCGGCAAGGAAATCGCCCTGCGCGCCGCGCGCGATGGCGCCAACATCGTCGTGGCTGCCAAGACGGCCGAGCCCGATCCCCGTCTGCCGGGCACCATTTTCACCGCTGCGCAAGAGATCGAGGCCGCGGGCGGCCGTGCCTTGCCCTTGCAGGTCGACATCCGTGACGCGGACGCCGTGGCCGCGGCCGTGAACCAGGCCGCCGAGCATTTCGGCGGCATCGACATCCTGGTCAACAACGCCAGCGCCATCAGCATCACCCGCACCGCGGACACGCCGGCCA
Source organism: uncultured Aquabacterium sp. (assembly GCA_937923225.1). Classification (GTDB taxonomy): domain Bacteria; phylum Pseudomonadota; class Gammaproteobacteria; order Burkholderiales; family Burkholderiaceae_C; genus Aquabacterium. Next base: position 8,420 of record CALAKR010000416.1, read on the forward strand.
AGCGCTATGACCTGATGATGGACATCAACATGCGCGGCACCTTCGTGTGCTCGCAGGCCTGCATTCCGCACCTCAAGCGCGCGGCCAACCCGCACATCCTGGTGCTGTCGCCGCCCATCAACCTCAACCCCAAGTGGCTGGGTGCGCACCCAGCCTACACGGCCTCGAAGTACGGCATGAGCCTGCTGGCGCTGGGCATGGCCGAGGAACTCAAGGGCGATGGCATCGCCGTGAACTGCTTGTGGCCCAAGACCATCATCGCGACCTCGGCGCTGAAGGTGGCGCAGGCCGGCCTGGGCGAGATGGGGCGCCTGCCGCAGATCATGGCCGACGCGGCCTACGACATCCTCACCTCGGATTCGCGTGCTCGCAGTGGCAACGCCTTCGTCGATGAAGATGTGCTGCGCGCGCGTGGCGTGACGGATTTCGGTGGCTACCTGGTGACACCGGGCGTGACGCCCATCATCGATCTGTTCCTGGACGTCGAGTAAGGCTGGCCGGGGGGGGCGCGTGGTTCACGGGCCTGATGAGGGCCCGGTATCGGTGGCTGCGCTCAGGGCGGCATCAATGGCCTGCAAGCCCTGCAAGGCCGTGGCCTCCAGGCTGATGGCACGCAAGCCGTGGTCTGTGTGCGCTTCTCGCGGATTGATGCGGATGAAGCCCGCACCTTGCTTGCGCGCAACGCGTTCGCTGAAATAGCGCACCGTGGGCACGTGCAGCCCCGCGCCCAGTTCGATGACCACCGGGCGGGCGGTGTGCCTCAACCAAGCATGCAGGCGGCTTTCCTGCGCATCCGATCGCTGGCTGAGCCAGTCGCCGTCACCGAACATCAGGATGTTCGGGCGGGCCAGTTGGCCACAGCGGGGGCAGGTGGGCAGCGGTGCTGTCCACTCGCAGGCCTGTGCATCCACTTCGGCGCTCAAACCGTCGGCGGGCCAGATGTCGGCAGAGCAGGGCGTGGCGCACTGCAGGTGGTGGATGGAGCCGTGGCACTCGTGCACCTGGGCCTGCTCGAAGCCGGCGGCCTGGAACTGCCCATCGACATTGCTGGTGAACACGAAAGCATCCTGCGGCATGCGTTGAGCCCAGCGCCGCAGGATGTGAAATCCTTCGTGTGGCACGGTCTGCCGGTACAGCTGCAGGCGATGCCCGTAGAAGCCCCAGGCCAGCCGTGGCCGGGCCTGAAAGGCAGCCGGGTTGGCGATGCTGGTGAAGCCGATACGGCCCTGCGCCAGGGCAGGGTAGGCGCGCCACAGGCCTTCGTCACCTCGGAAGTCGGGCAGGCCGCTGTCGACACCCAGGCCGGCACCGGCGGTGATCAAGAGGCCATCGGCCTGCGCGATAAGGCGGGCCGCGGCTTGGTGTTGGGGCGTGATGGCGCTGGCGCTCATGGCACGGTCAGGCCACACCAAGGGCATGACGGTGCCATGAGGCAGGGCCTTTACTGGGCCTGGACGGCGAAGCTTTCCAGCGTGGCGCCGGAGGCCAGGGCGGTGCGCAGCCAGGCA
>CALAKR010000417.1 GCA_937923225.1 uncultured Aquabacterium sp.
CGCCAGCTCGTCGGCCAGCGCGGCATTGCCCTGCCCCGCCTGCAGCAGCGACTCGATCAGCTTGGCCAGCCACGGATCCGGGTGGCCAAACACCATGGGGGCCCGCTTGCCGGCAAAGACTTCGGCACGCAGCAATTCGCAGCGCAGCGCATGGCCCACCATCTCGCGCATGGGGCCGGCCGAGGGCAGCAGATCGGCCACCACGTTGAGCTGGGTATGGGCACGCGACCACTGCCCCAGCACGCACAGCAACTGGGCCATGAAGATGCGCAGGCGCGCGTCGGCCGGCTTGGCCTTGACGGCCGCGGTCAGGTGGGCCAGCGCGCCTTGCGGATCGCCTGCACGCAGGGTGGCTTCGGCTTGGGCCAGGGGTTCGGACATCGGGCTGCCTTCTGGTGGGTAAAGGGTGTGAAATGGCTCAGAAACCGTGGCCGCAGTCTGTGCAGAAGCGGGCCGCACGCGGCATCACGCTGCCACAGCCCGGACAACTCTTGTGCGTGCTGGCCATGTCGAAGCCGCATTCGTGGCAGAAGCGTCCGCCACTGGAGGGCGTCTGGCAATTGGGGCAGGCCAGCGCACCGCCGCTTTGACCTTCGTCGTAGCCACCGCCATAGCCTGCGCCCGAACCCGCGCCAGGCCGCATTTGCTTGGTGATGCAGGTCTTGCAGAGCTGGCGCTCGTCGTCCCAGCACTCGTCGCAAGCCTGGTTGCGGCACTCCGAGCACTGGTTGAAATAGCGCTGCGCCTGGGCCTGCGCCGCCTCGAAGGCTTCTTCATGAGCCTCGCGCCCCCCGGCCATGGACATCGCACTGGTCGCCTTGCCCGCCTTGTTCAGGTCGGTCATCAAGAAGGTCAAGCGGTTCAGCCAGCCGGTGAGCTGGCCCATGCGATGGGGCTTGAAGGCGCTGCGCCAGGTGAAATCACAGCACTGGCAATAGAACTCGAACTGGAAACCCGCCCCCACGTCACTCGCCGTGTTGCTCAAGTCTCGGTAATTCTTCATCCGGATCATGGTCGGGCCTTGAAGTCGTGACGGAATCTGATTACTTCTTTTGCGGGTTCTTCTTCAGGTACTCTTCGATGATGTCGATGATGTCCTGCTTGCTGAAGCAAGGCTCATCCTCGCCACTTCCGGTGTCGGGCGAGCTCAGGCGGGCCGGCTCGGATTGCTCGACACCAGGAGGCGTCACCAGCGAAAAGGCCTTCTGGCCCTTGTTGCCGTGGTCGCTCTTGTAGAGCACCTCGATCTTTTCGTAGGTGAGGGTCCAGTCTTCGTCAAGGACAACCTCCATGTCGTCGGTCTTGACGTTGAGCTTGCACGACATCACCCGCACACCGGTCAGAGCCAGCTTGAGCTCAACCGCCTTCTGCATGCGCTGCCTGATGGTGAGGGTGGCCTTGGCGCTGGTGGTCCCGTTTTTGAGCAGGTTCATCATGGGCACGCTGGCCTTGTCCACGGCCTTCGAGATCTCCAGCATCTTGCCTTCGGCTTGACGGTCCTCGTCCTTGCCGGTGGGCGAGCGATCGGCCATCTCCATGCCCCAGGCCCAATCGAACAACTCGATCTCGCCCTTGTGTTCGTCAGCGCGTGCGTCGCCCTCCACGCCCGTCAGCGCCAGATAAACCTCTGCGTATTCCATCGTCTGCCTCCGTCACCTTGTTGATCAGACCATCCACACCGGATCAGGTGAGCGTCTGGCTTTGCACATCGCATTGGAAGGTGCCGCATTTGGTCGTGTAGCGGCCATTCGCATCGACCTCGAACACCTTGATGTTGAGCTTGGAATAGCGAATGGTCAGCTCTTCCTGCAGCACCATGGCCTTGCCATCGCTGACCAGATCCAGGTCGATCTCCTCGATGTAGCCATTCTGCAGTTCCAGGATGAAGGCATTTCTCAGGCCGCCATCGGCCTTGCCAGAGGCAAACCCGTGCGCCACGGTGATGGCCGCCGACTTGACAAGCTTGCGCTCGCGCATGGCCGTCATCAGGGTGATGGACGACGCATCGAAGCGCTTGGTGATCGAGACCGTCTCACTGTTGATGCGACGCGTCACGGTTCGAGAGACCCCCGTGCCCTTGATGACGTCATGGCCCTTCATCGACCAGTCGAAGTCGGCCAGGATGATCTGGCCTTCGTAACCGGCCACCTCGCTCTCGCCGATACCATCGGTACCCAGGCCGTCGATCGAGATCTTCAGGAATATCTGGCTCCAGCCCATGATGCACCACCGGGGAGGCTAAATGGCCAACGGCAAGCCGTCGACACAATGAACAAATCCGGGAGCCCCTCGGCAAGAGGAAGCCCCCGGACCACATCGGCAAGACCTTGCTTACTTGATGATCTTGTTGGCAGCGATGTCCCACTCGAACGGCATGTCGCCGCCGAGCTTGCCCTTGTTGTCCTGGGGCTTGTAGTTGATCTCGATGGACTTGGACACCATTTCGACGTCCTGGCTCACGGCACCGTCTTCACCGCCCTTGGTCGAGACCTTGGTCGTGAAGGCATCCTTCATCTTGATCTGGAAGAACTGCTTGGGCAGGCCGTCTGCATCGCCAACCTGCTTGCACATCACGATCTCGACGGTGGTGAAGTGCACGCCCTTCACGATGTTGCGCATGATCGTGGGCGAGGACTTGTCGAAGTAGTGCGAGAAGCTGAACACGCCGGGCGTGGCCTTGCCGACCGCCGCGCCGCCGCCCTTCAGGAAGCTCGATTCGGCTTCGATGTCCCAGCTCCAGTCGCCGATTTCGATCCAGCCCTGGTCGCCGTGGAAGTTTTCCTGGAAGGACTCGCCCTTGTCGACGCCCGCGAATTTGATGAATGCATTACCCGGCATGATTGACTCCTAAGTGAATGAACAGTGTTGACGAACGATGGCTTGATCAGCCCTTCTTTTCAGAAGGCAGTTTGGAGACAAGCCGCAGAGAAACCGTGAGGCCCTCAAGTTGGTAGTGAGGTTTGAGGAAGAACTTCGACGAGTAGTAGCCCGGAGCGCCTTCCACCTCTTCCACCACCACCTCTGCCGCGGCCAGGGGGCGTTCGGCTTTGGTGACTTCGGTCGAGTTGGTCGGATCCCCGTCCACGTAGTTCAAGATCCAGTCGTTCAGCCATGAGGCCATGGCATCGCGCGACTTGAACGAACCCACCTTGTCCCGCACGATGCACTTGAGGTAGTGAGCAAAGCGGCAGGTGGCAAAGAGGTAGGGCAGACGCGCCGCG
>CALAKR010000418.1 GCA_937923225.1 uncultured Aquabacterium sp.
GATGGCGGCGTTGGCGACGCTGGCGGCCGTCAGGGCGGCGGACAGGATGAGCGGTTTGATCAGATTCATGAGAGACCCCTGGACGGACATCCGTCGGTTCAGCTTCTTTTGCTTGTTCGTGTGAACGATTGACACCACGGAAACATTCCGTGACGCACTTCGCAGATTAGTGGAACAGCCCCTTGCAGGGCAAGGGCTTGAGGAGGCTTGTCCCACGTTTGAGGGGGGCGGGCACCGCCCATACCCCCTGTTTGGCAGGCCTTGGCCAGGTTTTCGTGGCCGTTCAGTGACGGAAGTGGCGCGTGCCCGTGAACACCATCGCGATGCCGCGCTCGTCTGCCGCGGCGATCACTTCGTCATCACGCACGCTGCCACCCGGGTGGATCACGCTGGTCGCGCCGGCATCCACCACCACGTCCAGGCCGTCGCGGAACGGGAAGAAGGCGTCCGACGCCACGGCCGTGCCCTGCAGCGTCAGGTTGGCGTGGCCAGCCTTGATCGAGGCGATGCGGGCCGAGTCCAGGCGGCTCATCTGGCCGGCGCCCACGCCCATGGTCATGCCGTCCTTGCAGAACACGATGGCGTTGCTCTTGACGAAGCGGGCCACCGTCCACGCGAACAGCAGATCCTTGAGCTGCTGCGCGGTGGGCTGCACCTTGGAGACGACCTTGATGTCACCCACCAGGTCGATGTTGTCGGCCGACTGCAGCAGCATGCCGCCGCCCACGCGCTTGAAGTCCAACGCGTTGCTCAGTTTGCGGGATGCATCGTCCAGCGGCACTTCCAGCAGGCGCACGTTCTGCTTGGCGGCGTAGGCCGCGCGGGCCGCGTCGGTGAACTTGGGCGCGATCACCACTTCCACGAACTGCTTGTTGGCGTTGATGGCCTCGATCACGTCGGCATCGACCGTGCGGTTGAAGGCCATGATGCCGCCGAAAGCCGAGGTGGGGTCGGTCTTGAGGGCCTTGGTGTAGGCCTCGAGCGGGCCGGCGCCGATGGCCACGCCGCAGGGGTTGGCGTGCTTGATGATCACGCAGGCGGGCGCCTCGAAGGCCTTCACGCATTCCCAGGCGGCATCGGCATCGGCAATGTTGTTGAAGGACAGTTCCTTGCCCTGGATCTGCGACCAGTTGGACAGCAGGCTGACGCCAGGCGTGGCTTCACGGTAGAAGGCGGCGCTCTGGTGCGGGTTCTCGCCGTAACGCATGCCCTGCACCTTGTGCAGCTGCAGGTTGTAGACGGCGGGGTACTCGGCCTTGGCGGGCACGGCTTCGGTCTTGAGCTCGCTGCCGGCTTCCAGCGCCGTCAGGTAGTTGGTGATCATGCCGTCGTAGGCGGCGGTGTGCGCGAACACCTTCTTGGCCAGGCCGAACTTGGTCGTGCGCGTGATCTGGCCGGCCTTGAGTTCGGACAGCACCTGTTCGTAGTCGGTCGGGTCGATGATCACGGCCACGTCCTGCCAGTTCTTGGCGGCGGCGCGCAGCATGGTGGGGCCGCCGATGTCGATGTTCTCGATGGCGTTTTCCAGCGTGCAGTCGGCCTTGGCCGTGGCCTGCGCGAAGGGGTAGAGGTTCACCACCAGCAGGTCGATCGTGTCGATGCCGTGCTCCTTGAGCGCGGCCATGTGCTCGGGCAGGTCGCGACGGGCCAGGATGCCGCCGTGCACGCGCGGGTGCAGTGTCTTCACGCGGCCGTCGAGCATCTCGGGGAAGCCGGTGATCTCGGCCACCTCGGTCACGGGCAGGCCCTTGTCGGCCAGCAGCTTGGCGGTGCCGCCGGTGGACAGCAGGCGCACGCCTTGCGCGTTCAGGGCCTGGGCGAATTCGACGATGCCGGTCTTGTCGGACACGGACAGCAGGGCGGTCAGGGACATGGAAAGGGCTTCCTAGGGGAGATTGAAAAGCGTCGGGATTACTTGATGAGCTTGTGGTCCAGCAGCTTGCGCCGCAGGGTATTGCGGTTGATGCCGAGCCAGTCGGCCGCCTTGGACTGGTTGCCCTCGGCCTGCTGCATCACCACCTCCAGCATGGGGCGCTCGACAGCGGCCAGCACCATGTCGTAGATGGCGTGTGGTTCGGCGCCGCGCAGGTCCTGGAAGTAGCCCTCCAGGTTGTCCTTGATGCAGTCTTGGATGTTCTTCTTGCTCATGTGGGATCAGTGCTCGTGGCAGCTCGCCGTGTGGGCGGTCTGCTCTTCTTCATCGTCCAGATCAGCGCCGTTGTCTCGCGGCGCGGGCAGGCGGTCGTGATCGGCCGCCAACTGGTCGAAATAGTCGCCGACGGCCCGCACTTGATCAGCGCAGGTGTCCAGCAGGTTCATCTGTGCGCGGAAATCCTCCCCGCCTGGCAGTGCGCGCACGGCCCAGCCAATGTGCTTGCGTGCGGTGCGCACGCCGGCGAATTCGCCATAGAGGCCGTAGTGGTCCTCCAGGTGTTCGAGCAGCCACTGCTTGACCTGCAGCGTCAGCGGTGCGGCGCGGTGTTCGCCCGTCGCCAGGAAATGCGCGATGTCGCCGAAGATCCAGGGCCGGCCTTGCGCGGCGCGGCCGATCATCACGGCATCCGCGCCGGTGTAGGCCAGCACGTCACGCGCTTTTTCGGGGCTGGTGATGTCGCCATTGGCCACCACCGGGATCTTCACGGCGGCCTTCACGGCGGCGATGGTGTCGTACTCGGCGTGGCCCTTGTAGCCTTGCTCGCGCGTGCGGCCATGCACCGTCAGCATGGCGATGCCGGCCTGCTCGGCGGCGCGCGCGATGCGCTCGGCGTTCTTGTGTTCGGCGCTCCAGCCGGTGCGCATCTTCAGCGTCACGGGCACGTTGTGCGGTGCGCAGGCGTCTACCACGGCCTGCACGATCTGCAGGGCCAGTGGCTCGTCCTGCATCAGGGCCGAGCCCGCCCACTTGTTGCAGACCTTCTTGGCCGGGCAACCCATGTTGATGTCGATGATCTGGGCGCCACGCTCTATGTTGTACGCGGCGGCCTCGGCCATCATGGCCGCGTCGGTGCCGGCGATCTGCACGGAGATCGGCGCGGTTTCACCCTCGTGGTTGGCGCGGCGCGAGGTTTTCAGGCTGTTCCACAGGTCCTTGCGCGAGGTCACCATCTCGCTCACGGCGTAGCCTGCGCCCAGCCGCTTGCACAGCTGGCGGAACGGCCGGTCCGTCACGCCGGCCATGGGCGCGACGAACAGGCGGTTGGGCAACTCGATGCGGCCGATGAACATGGGTTGAAAGACGCCAAAGCCCCGACCGGGTGAGCGGATCGGGGCTGCTTAAAAGGGAGGCAGATTGTAGCCCGCAGGCTGCCCGGCAGGGGGCTCCATTCATGGGCTTGACACTGAAAATCCGGACAAGATCTGTCGCGGGTTTGACGGGTTGGGGCGTCATCGGGATGTGGCCCGATGCGGGGTGGCGTGTTGGGTCAAATCCCTGCTTGTGTGAAACGGTTTGGGTGCAGCCGGTGCGGGCTGTTGCGACGACCTATATTCTGGGCATGGATACCAAGAAGCCTGAGGAGACCCGTCCCGCATGATGCCCGCCTGGATTGAAAGTGTGCTGGCCATGGCCGCCTTGCCCACCGTGGGCCTGCCGGCGGTGTTCGTCGTGGCCTTCGTGTCGGCCACCTTGCTGCCCCTGGGGTCGGAGCCGGCGGTGTTCGCCTTGGTCAAGCTGCAGCCGGAACTGTTCTGGCCAGCCATCCTGGTGGCCACGCTGGGCAATACGCTGGGGGGGGCTGTCACCTGGTGGATGGGCAAGAAGGCTCACCAGGCTGCGGACCGGTTGGCACACCACCATGTGGAAACCCGGGCGTTGGCCTGGTTGGAGCGTTTCGGCCCCAAGGCCTGCCTGCTGTCATGGCTGCCGGTGGTGGGCGATCCGCTGTGTGG
>CALAKR010000419.1 GCA_937923225.1 uncultured Aquabacterium sp.
GGACCTCCGGAAAATGCGGACTGAACTAAAATCCCCGCCTCGGTTCAGAGACCCCGGAGCCGACGAAATGTACGTTTGATGAAAAACTGAGAGCGCACTCCACAAGAGATGGCCCTCATGGCTGGCACAAGGCTTGTATGCCTGACCCCCGTTGCCAGGCGCGTCCATAGCAAGGTGTCGAGAGCGCACAAGTCATTGATTTCAATGGCTTTTGTGCTGCCGAGACTTTGATTTCAACTTTTGGAGCTTCCGTCATGACCACATCCGCACAAGCGGCGCAGGTGAATGCCCCCGCCTACGTCAAGAATGCGAAACTGATTGCCTGGGTCGCCGAGATCGCCGCCCTGGTGCAACCCAAGGACATCGTCTGGTGCGATGGCTCGCAGGAAGAGTACGACCGCCTGTGCAACCTGCTGGTCAACGCCGGCAGCTTCAAGAAGCTCAACCCCGAGCTGCGCCCCAACAGCTACCTGGCCGTGACCGACCCGTCGGACGTGGCCCGCGTCGAAGACCGCACCTTCATCTGTACCGATCGCAAGGAAGATGCCGGCCCCACCAACAACTGGTGCGAGCCCGCTGAAATGCGCGCCAAGCTGCAGACCGGCGAAGGTGCCCTGTTCAAGGGCGCCATGAAGGGCCGCACCATGTACGTGGTGCCCTTCAGCATGGGCCCCCTGGGCTCCGACATCGCCCACATCGGCGTCGAGCTGTCCGACAGCGCCTACGTGGCCGTCAACATGAAGCTCATGACCCGCATGGGCAAGGGCGTGATCGACGTGCTGGGCACCGATGGCGAGTTCGTGCCCTGCGTGCACACCGTGGGCGCCCCGTTGGAAGCCGGCCAGAAGGATTCGGTCTGGCCCTGCAACCCCACCGTCAAGTACATCGTCCACTACCCCTCGACCCGCGAGATCTGGTCGTACGGCTCCGGCTACGGCGGCAACGCGCTGCTGGGCAAGAAGTGCTTCGCCCTGCGCATCGCCTCCACCATGGGCCGTCAAGACGCCGAAGCCGATGGCAAGGGCTGGTTGGCCGAGCACATGCTGCTGCTGGGCGTGACCAACCCCCAAGGCCAGAAGTTCCACGTGGCTGCTGCCTTCCCCAGCGCCTGCGGCAAGACCAACTTCGCCATGCTGATCCCGCCCGCCGGCTACAACGGCTGGTCGGTCACCACCATCGGTGACGACATCGCCTGGGTCAAACCCGGCAAGGATGGCCGCCTGTACGCCATCAACCCCGAAGCCGGCTATTTCGGCGTGGCCCCTGGCACCAACACGCTGACCAACCCGAACTGCATGAAGTCCCTGGACCGCGACGTGATCTTCACGAACGTGGCCCTGACCGATGACGGCGACGTGTGGTGGGAAGGCATGACCGACACCGCCCCGGCCCACCTGATCGACTGGCAAGGCAAGGACTGGACGCCCCAGATTGCCAAGGAAACCGGCGCCAAGGCTGCCCACCCGAACGCCCGCTTCACCGTGGCTGCCACCAACAACCCCGCGCTGGACAGCGAGTGGGACAACCCCGCTGGTGTGGCGATCGACGCCTTCATCTTCGGTGGCCGCCGCTCGACCACCGTGCCGCTGGTGACCGAGGCCCGTGACTGGACCGAAGGCGTCTACATGGCCGCCACGATGGGCTCCGAGACCACCGCCGCCGCCTTCGGCGCGCAAGGCGTGGTCCGCCGTGATCCGTTCGCCATGCTGCCCTTCATGGGCTACAACATGAGCGACTACTTCCAGCACTGGCTGAACCTGGGCAACAAGCTGGCTGCCGAAGGCAGCAAGCTGCCCAAGATCTTCTGCGTGAACTGGTTCCGCAAGGGCGCCGACGGCAAGTTCGTGTGGCCTGGCTACGGTGAGAACATGCGCGTCCTGGAATGGATCCTGGGCCGCATCACCGGCACCACCAAGGGCGTGAACAACGCCTTCGGCCTGAGCCCCACGTACGAAGACATCAACTGGAACGGCCTGAACTTCACCAAGGACCAGTTCCAGTCGGTGATCGGCATCGACACCGCCGCCTGGCAGCAGGAACTCAAGCTGCATGACGAACTGTTCCAGCAGCTTGCCTACCACCTGCCGGCCGAAATGCCCGCCACCAAGGCCAAGATCGAGCAGCGTCTGGCTGCTTGACTCCGGCGTCGATCGCACGCCTGACTTGCTGGCGCCAAGGGCGCCGGCCTCTGACGGCCCTTCGGGGCCGTTTGTCATGGCATGTCAGGCATCCTTTTCCGGAATGTGGGAAAAATGTCCGGCAAACCGGGTGGCCAAGTCTGCTGGCCCCTCAATCAAGGGGCTGATTCATGGAGGTCAGAAGCGTTTTAGGGGGAGACACGCCTCGTGCAAACCTGCACAATGATTTGCAAGAAGTAGCGGTTTGATACCTAACCGTGCTGTGTCTTGTTGCCATTGATTTGAGGGAGTCCCCTATGAAGTTCGTGAAGCACCTGGTGGCCGCAGCCGCCCTGGCCAGTGCCGGTTCGGCCATGGCCGCCACCTATGAAGCCGGCGTTCTTGTGTCCGGCTCTCCCCAGTCCCTGACCTACGCCGTGACGGGTACGGGTTCGTTCTCTGATGTCATCAACTTTGACATCGCTGCCGCCTCGACCGGTCAGGTGAACGCCGTGACGTTCACGCTGTTCCCCTTCGTTCAGAACCCCATCACCGGCTTGACCCTGTCGCTGTACGATGGCGCCAACCTGCTGACCGCCGTCAACGGCGTGTACACGCTGGCCGCTGGCACCAACTACAGCTTCCACGTGGGCGGCACGACCAACTTCTCGGGTGTGTACTCGGTGAACTACCAACTGGCCGCCGCCCCTGTGCCCGAGCCTGAATCCATCGCCCTGACCCTGGCTGGCCTGGGTGTGGTGGGTCTGGTGGCTGCACGCCGCCGTCGCGTCTGATCGTTCGCGGTCTGTCGCCCCGGTCAAGCGAGCCTTCGGGCTCGCTTTTCTTTTTGAGGCACGCCTTTGGCACCGCGCGTCAGCCCCGCATGAACATCTGCGTGGGCGTGACGCCGAACTCGGCGCAGAAGGCCGAGATGAAGGCCGAGACCGACGCATAGCCGCAGCCCAGCGCCACGCTGGAGACCTTGGCACCGGACTCCAGCGGGCCCAGCGCGGCCAGCAGGCGCAGGCGGCGTCGCCACGCGCCCACCGACAGGCCGGTCTGCTGTTGGAACAGGCGCACCATGGAGCGCTCGGTCAGGCCGATCTCTCGGCCCCACTCGGCCAGCGTGCGCCGGTCGGCCGGATCGGCCTGCAGGGCCTCGCACAGGCGCAGCAGGCGCGCGTCGGTGGGCAGTGGCAAATCCAGCGAGGCCGTGGGCAACTGGGCCAGCTGGTCCAGCAGCACGGCGACCAGGCGGCCGGGCGCGCCGTGCTCCTCGTAATCGGAGGGCAGGGCGCACACGGCGAGGATCAGCTCGCGCGCCAGGATCGAGATGTCCAGCACCCGGCAGCCCTGGGCCTGCGCCAGCGGTGAGCCGGCCAACGCTTCGACGCGAATGTACAGACTTCGCATCTCGGCGGGGCCCGCCGTCATCACTTCGTGCGGCAGATTGGCCGGCACCCAGATCGCGCGCTCCGGCGGGGCCATGAACTGGCCGGTGGCCGTGTGCACCTGCAGCACGCCCTCCACGGCATAGGACAGCTGCGCCCAGGGGTGGCTGTGCTCGCCCGTCCAGGAGCCCGCAGGCAGTGATTCCACGCGGGCCAGCACGGGGCGGGGCAGACCGTCCGCCAGCGCGGGCAGGGTGCGCTGGCGGGGCTGGCGGCGTGGCCTGGGGGCTGCCGCCGGGGAAGCAGGCGGGGAGGCAGGCGGGTGTTGCGCGGCGTTTTGTCCGTTTCTCGGCATGCTCTGTCCAAACGGGGCGATGCGGGCGGCCGTGCGCGCATTAGGCTCACGGCCTTGCATTGTGACTTGACGAGATCGAGGTGGTGAAGGTGTTGAAACCGATGAAGCGGATGACAGGCACGCGCGTGGCGGCACGCAGGCACCAGGGCGGCGCGGCCGACTGGTTCCTGATCGGCATGGTAGGGGCCGTGGTGCTGGCCTCCATCGCCCCGGATCTGGGCCGCACCGGGGGCATCCTGCACCTGGACAAGGTCGGTGACATCGGCATCTTCCTGATCTTCTTCCTGCACGGCATGGGCCTGAGCACCGACAGCCTCAAGCACGGCGCCTCGCGCTGGAAGCTGCACCTGGTAGTGCAGATCAGCACCTTCGCGCTGTTCCCGCTGTGGTGGCTGCTGCTCAACGCGCTGGTGGGCCGCTTCATCCCGCACGACCTGTTGCTGGGCTTTTTCTACCTGGCGGTGCTGCCATCCACGGTGTCGTCGTCCGTCGCGATGACGGCGATGGCGCGCGGCAACGTGGCCGCGGCCGTGCTCAACGCCACCTTGTCGACCCTGCTCGGCGTGGTGCTGACCCCGCTGCTGGCCAGCCTGGTGTTCAGCGGCGCGGCCGAGGGCCAGGCCATGGACGTGGGCGCCACCATGCTCAAAGTGGCCAAGATGCTGCTGCTGCCCTTCGTGCTGGGTCAACTGCTGCGCCCGGTGGTGGGCCACTGGTTCCAGAAGATCAAGCCCTGGACGACCAAGGTCGACCGCGCCGTGATCCTGCTGCTGGTGCTGAGCTCGTTCAGCGATTCAGTGGCCGACGGCCTGTGGAGCAAGCATGGCCTGGGCCTGATGGCGATGACGGCCGTGGGCGTGTGCCTGTTCCTGTTCCCGCTGCTGTGGCTGACCAAGCGCGTGGCCAAGGCCTTGAACTTCCCGGTCGAGGACGAGATCGTGGCCGTGTTCTGCGGCTCCAAGAAGACGCTGGCCTCGGGCGTGCCCATGGCCAAGCTGCTGTTCAGCGGCAATCCATCGATGGGGGTGTTGGTGCTGCCCATCATGTTCTACCACCAGCTGCAACTCTTCGTGTGCTCGGTGATGGCCAAGCGCTATGCTGAGCGGGACAAGGTGGCCGCCCCCGAAGGCAAGGCCGCCTGATACCCACCACTGCAGGAGATCGCCTTGCTGGAGTTGATAGCCCCCTACGTCAAGACCTTCTTCCTGATCCCGTTCACGCTGCTGCCGGTCATCAACCCGCTGAGCACGGCGCCGGTGTTCGTGGCCACGGTGGGCAAGAACCGCAGCGTGGCCCGGCGGCTGGCGCGCCAGGTGGCGCTCAACAGCTTCTACGTGATGACGGTGTCCATGCTGGTGGGCAACTACGTGCTGGAGTTCTTCGGCATCTCCTTGCCCATCGTGCGCATCGGCGGCGGGCTGATCGTGGCGGCCACGGGTTGGCGCATGCTCAACCGCAAGGACACTGATGAGGCCATGACTGCGGTGGCCGAGAAGGCTTCTGACCTCACGGACGCCGAGATCGTGCGGCGCAGCTTCTTCCCGATCACCTTTCCGCTGACCACGGGGCCGGGCACCATCTCGGCGGCCATCGCGCTGGGCGCGTCGATCCCGCGCTCGCCCTTCCTCTACATGATGGAAGCCGGCGTGCTGGTGGCGGGCGCGGCGCTCACGGCCGGCGTGCTCTACGTGATCTTCCGCAACTCGGCCCGCCTGCTGGACAAGCTGGGCGAGGTCGGCATGCTGGTGATGATGCGGCTGATGGCCTTCATCCTGCTGTGCATCGGCATCGAGATCATGTGGGCGGGATGGTCGGAGTTGAACCACATCCCGCGCTAAGGCCCTTGCTGCTTGCTGTGCGGCTCAGGAAAGTGACCGTTCGCTAGTGGGCGTCGGGCTGGCGTCTTCAAGCAAGGCCACGTCGCGCACATTTTTCTGAACAGTGATGGCGCCGAAAAGACCGAGCAGGAAAGCCATGGCATAAAAGCCCTTCTCGCTTAGCGTCAGGCCCGTTGCGTTCCACAGCCCGACGGCAAGCAGCAATAGCGCAGCGATCACGGCCATCCAGCACAAGCCGAAGTAAAGGTTGGTGACGCGGATGCCTTCAAGCCGGTCCCGAACGGTTTTCTGCAGCGACACCGCAGCGAACAGGCCAAGGAGGATGACCGTGAAGTAGTAGCCCTTCTCATTAAGCGCCATGTTTGCGTTCCACAGGCCGACGCCATAGGCGCCCATGCCGGCCAGGAGAGCGGTCCAGGAAGCGCCTATGAAGGCGCCGGTAGGTTTGGGGCTGAGGGATGACACGGGTAGATCCTGAATTGATGGTTGTTGATGCGATGCCAGCGTGGCGCATAGGCACCGTGATTGATTCTAGGAGGGGCATGTCTTGCCATTTCCACCCTTTGGAGGGGGCAGGCGTTGTGTGTTGCTCAGTAGCCCAGCGCGCAGCCGTCCTTGCGCGGGTCCGAACCGCTGATCAGCAGGCCCCGGTCGTGGTCCATCAGGATCATCTGGCCGCCGCCGATGGGCTGGCCGCTGCGGGTGATGCGGTGGCCGCGTTTCGCCAGTTCAGCGTCCAGCGATGAAGGCTGGCTGAACTCCAGGTCCAGCTCGTCGCCGAAGGCGAAGCTGCGCGGCGCATCCAGCGCGGCCTGCGGGTCCATGCCCCGGTCGAGCACATTGCTCAGCAGCGCCACGTGGCCAGTGGCCTGGTACTGGCCGCCCATCACGCCGAAGGGCGCGGCCAGGCGGCCGTTCTTCATCAGCATGCCGGGGATGATGGTGTGCAAGGGGCGCTTGCCCGGGGCGATGGCATTGGGGTGGGCGCTCTGCAGGCTGAAGCCGGCGCCGCGGTTCTGCAGCAGCACGCCGCTGCGCGGCGCCACCAGGGTGCTGCCGAAGGAGTGGAAGATCGAGTTGATCAGCGACAGCGCATTGCCGTCGCGGTCGACCACGCACAGGTAGACGGTGTCCTTGTGCGCCACCTCGGGCCAGATGATGGGCGGGCGGGTGCTGTCCATGCACAGGGCACGGCGCTGCATGGCAGCCCAGTCGTTGGAGAGCAGTTCATCGACCGGCACGTGGGCATGCATGGGGTCGGCGAAGAGCGCATCTCGGTGGGCGTAGGCCAGCTTGCTGACCTCGGCCAGCAGGTGGATGCGGTCGGCTTCGCTGAGGGCGCCTTCGTCGAGGTCGTAGCCGCTGAGCACGTTGAGCATCATCAGCACGCCCAGGCCCTGGCCATTGGGCGGGCACTCGTAGACGCGGTGGTCGCGGTAGTCGGTGGCGATGGGCTGGACGTACTCCGGCTGTGTGGCGGCCAGGTCATCGAGCGTGTGCAGGCCGCCGCCGGCGCGCAGGCGCTGCACGATGTCTTCGGCCACCCAGCCTTCGTAGAAGCCGTGCCAGCCGTGGCGCGCGATGGTGCGCAAGGTCTCGGCCATGCGGGGCTGGCGGTGCATGACGCCAGCGGCCGGTGCGCGGCCATGGTGCAGGAAGAGCTCGGCCGCGACGGGATCGCGCAGCAGGTGCTCGTCGCGCGCCCAGTCGAAGGCCACGCGTGGGGCCACGGGGTGACCACGTTCGGCCACCTCGATGGCGGGCTGCAGCAACTCGTTCAGGCCGCGTGTGCCGTGATCGGCCAGCAGGCGGCACCAGGCGGCCACCGCGCCAGGCGGGGTCACCGAGTGCGCGCTGTACGGATCGATCTGCGTCATGCCGCGTGACTGGTACCAATCGAGCGTGGCCGCCATGGGCGCGCGGCCCGAGCCGTTGAGCGCGATGGGCTCCTTGGCGCCCGCAGGCAAATAGAGCGCGAAGCAGTCCCCTCCGATGCCGCTCATCTGCGGCTCGACGATGCCCAGCAGGGCTACCGCGGCGATGCCCGCATCCACGGCATTGCCGCCACCGCGCAGTACGTCGAGCGCGGTCTGCGTGGCCAGCGGGTGCGAGGTGGCGACGGCGGCCTGCGAGGTGTAGAGGGCCGAGCGGCCGGGGTGGGAGAAATCGCGTGTCATGGCTTGCTGCGTCGGGTGGGTTTGGCGGGCTGGGGGTGGCTCAGGAAGCCGGCCAGCATCTGGTGGTTCTGTTCGCGGTGCGCGGCCTGCCAATCGCGGGCCAGCAGGTCCTGCTTGAAGATGCGCGACAGCGTGTGTGCGTGCGATTTGCCGTAATAGGCGAGGCTGACCATGCTCACGTACAGGTGCAGCGCATCGATGCCGGTGCGGAACACGCCTTCGGCCTGGCCGCGTTGCAGCAGTGTGTTGATCAGGTCGAGCACGGGCGAGGCCTGCTGCGGGATGCGCGTGGACTTGCGCAGGTGCGTGGCCTTGTTGAGGTTCTCGAAGGCCAGCAGCTGCAGCAGCTCGGGGTGGGTGGAGAAGTGGCCGTCGATGAAATCGAAGAGCTGCAGGATGCCGTCCAGCGGCGTGGCGTTGGAGAAGTCCAGCTGCAGCTCCTGCTCTCGCAGGCGGGCCAGCACGTCTTCGAGCACGCGGGTGTAGAGCGCATCCTTGCTGCCGTGGTAGTGGTAGAGCATGCGGATGTTGGACTTGGCACGCTTGGCGATCTGCTCGGTGCGCGCGCCGCTGTAGCCCTTGGCCGCGAACTCGGCCGTGGCGGCATCGAGGATGCGGGCCTGGGTTTTTTCGGGATCACGCTTGACGGCGGTCTTGCGGGCGGTCTTGCTCGCCGGTGACTTCGTCGGGGCCTTGGCAGGCTTGGTCGCTTTCGAGGTGCTCATGGTATTCAGCGGGAGGTCAACTGGACGGCCAGGCCCAACAGGGGCAGGTCGGTGCCGTGCGCGCCGATCAGCGACAGACCG
>CALAKR010000420.1 GCA_937923225.1 uncultured Aquabacterium sp.
GTAGGTGATGTAGTGCGCAACGTTCAGGCTATTGAGGTAGCTGCTCAGGTACTGCGCGCGCTCCTTGTCGCAGATGTGGCTGTAGCTCAGGCGCAGCCAGCCCAGCAGGTCCCAGCCCAGGTCGGGCTCGCAGTCGTACAGCACCAGCACCTTGGCCACACCACCTGTGCCAGCCTTGATGTCCTGAGCCACGTCCAGCTTGACCGGCGGCTTGGTGACCACGAAGCTGGCCTGCGCCAGGTCGATGCTCGCCGTGCCCACCTGCGCCGTCAGCACCGCCACCAGCGTCTTGTCGACCAGTGTGGCGGGCGTCGTCCAGCTCAGCGACGCTGCGCGGGACTGCCCGGCAGGCAGTGCGATGGCGCCTGCATTCAGTTTGGCCACTTCCGTGCCGGCCTCAGGATCGACCAGCCGGATGAAGACCTGGGCAGGATCGATGGCACCATTGCCCTGGTTGCGAACCTGCCAGCTCAAAGCCACGGCATCACCAGACGCCACAGGCGAACCCGCGACGGTCAGTGCGCCCGAGACACCCTGACCACTCACTGCGGTCGACTCCACCGCGAAGACAGACTGCGCGGTAGCAACCACGGCTCCTTGTGCGTTGCTCACCGACAGGCGTGCCGTATAGGTCCCTGCTGCCATGGTCAACGGCACCCGGAAGGACAACTCCTTGCCCGCACCCGCCACCAGTTGCTCGATGGCCTGCGATGAACTCCACACCAATGCACCATTGGGCGCCGTGATGCTCGTCTGGGCCGTGAGCGATTCGAGCACGGCGTTCAGGCTGTTGTTGTTCACACGGTCGGTCACCGCCACGGTGTCGCTAGGGCCATAAGTCAGGCGATCCGTTCTGATGGTGGCGCGGACTTGCGTGCCCTCAGGGCCTCCCGTGATGGCGAAAGCCGAGACATGCTCGCTGACCACATCGCCAGCACCGTTGAGCAATTGCGCCCGGGCCAGGTAGCCCGATGCCGCCAGCCATTGCGCGGAGTTCCACACTGCCGGGGTGTCCGCAACTGCCCTTGCACCGATCTGCGTCGTGGTGAATTCGCCCAGCACGGCGATGACCCGTCCATCGGGCGCCACCACCGACAGCCTGACCCGCGCGCCAGGGGCAGGCGTGTCGCTGACATTGCTCAGGCGGGCCGACACGATCACCGGCTGGTCTGCCTCGTAAGAGGGTTTGTCGGTGCTGACCGCCAGGCCCAAGGCCACGGGCACACCCTGCAGATCCAGGCTGACCGTGTTGTTGCTGCGGTCGAAATCCGAATAGCGGGACTTGCCAGTGCCATCGTCATCGAGCACCACCACCAGGCGGCTGGCCTGGCCGAGGGCTTGAGCCGCCCAGCTGAGATCGATGAACCGACCGCCTTCAAGAGCCTGCCCCAGTTCCTTCACGGACAGCAAGGTACGCCCGCCGGAGGCGGATTCAGCATAAAGCGCCACGCCCGTGTTGGCGGGCAATGCCAGACTGCCCGCATTGCCGATACGGACATGCACCAGGGAGTCACCGGAGAGCTTGACTTCGATGTGCACCCCCCCTGCCGTGCCATCGGCCACGGCCGTCGGCGAACGACCTGGCGTGGTGTTCAGGCGGAAGGTGTTGTGCGCCAGCCAGGAGGGTTGAGGCTGGCGGGGAACGGTCAGGTCATCGTTGATGTTGGTGATGCTGTAGGCATGCTGGTTCCACACCTCGCGGACATTCACCCAAGAGTTGTTCTCGTCTTCGAAGACGCGGACACCGTTGTAGGTAGAGCCGGAACCCACGGTGACCATCTCGGCATGGCCATCGCCGTTCAGGTCGACCACCAGCGGGTACTCCAGCGAGGTCACCGATTCATGGGGAATCTCCCAGAGAACACGGCCATCCTTGCCGGCAAAGGCACGGACCTTGACTTCATCCGAGTACAGCACTTCGGCACTGCCGTCTCCATCGAAGTCGAAAACGGTGGAGCCCGTGGTCGATGACGAATAGTCGGAGATCGGCTTGGTCCAATGGACGATGCCATTGGCCTTCAGCGCCACATAGAGCGAACTGCCCGCAATACCGATTTCAGGAATACCGTCACCGTCGAGATCGGCCACGGTGGGCGGGCCACCATTGCCGCCGCCGGGTAGCGCCGTACCCCAGCGCAAAGTACCGTCACGGCCGTAAAGCTCCACGCGCCCCGAGGACACGCACACCACCTCCGCCACGCCGTCACGATCGAAATCGGCCACGGCCGTGAAGCAGTCTCTGTTCTTGTTCCACAGCACCGTACCGTCATGGTTGAACACGGTGGCGCCGATGATGACATTCTGCTTGCCAGTGCCGAACAGGTCGGCCACGATGGGCAGGGAAGAACTGTGCGCGCTGCCGCCCCAGTTGCTGGTGCCGGCCGTCCACTTGACAGAGCCATCACGGTTGAACACCGTGCGCCAAGCCACGATTTCGGGTTGTCCATCGCCATCCAGGTCAGCCACCACGGGCGCAGCCCAGGGGGACGACGGTCCGACGGAAGCCGAGATCCAGGCCCGCGTACCGTCATTGCGGTAGACGCGCAGGCTGCCGTTGTTGCCCATGGCCACGATATCGGGGCGACCGTCAGCATCCAGATCGGCCAACGCCACCCCCCCTACCCCGCCAATGGGACTGTTGGTATCGCGGATGGCCAGCACCTCCTGGCCCGTGTCGCCACGCACCACGCGAATGACCCCTTCGCTCCCCTTGCTCTGGTGCGCGACGAACACCACCACTGTCGCATCAGCGGCATCGATGCGCCCATCGCCATTGGTGTCGATGACACGGCCCACGGCCGGCGCCATTTCGACCCGGTTGAAGTACGGGTGGTCGGCCGGTGTCTTCCAGTGCCACTTCAGCTTGGGCTTGAAGGTGCCGATCTGGGGCTGCAAGCGTGCGGCCTCGGCAGACCAACCGAGGTTGTTGCCTTCGTCGCTTTCGACCACCACCTTGTCGCTGTCCACCAGGACATGCACGGGCGCATCACGGAAGGGCAGGCGACCGGCCACAGGCACGCTCAACTCGACCTGATCGCCAGCCGGCAAAGGCTGGGCCACCTGCAGACGCCCCAGCACCTGGTCGATGCCATCGTCATAGGCACCATTGCCATTGGCATCGCTGAAGGCCAGCACCGCAAACCCGCCCGTAGCGGGCGCATTGCCTCGGTTGCCCAGGATCACCTTCAGTGCCCCCTGGACCGTGTACTGGCTGGCATCGGACACGGCCGATCCACGGCTGACGCTCTGGACCACCAGATCAGGCAACTGCGCGCCAGGGGCCACGCTGATCGGCCCCGTCGCCTGCGCGAGCAAGGCACCGGACGCCGCATCGAAGACGCGCACCCAGGCCTTGTAGGACCCTGGCGTCACGCCTACCACGTTCCATGCCAACTGCACATCTGCGCCCTGGCCCGCGCTCACCACGAACTGAGCCTGAGGGATGCCGCCGGCGTCCAAGGCTGTGCCCGCGCCAATGAAACCGCCCTGAAGGTCGAGCACATCGAGATGGACAGCGACCGTGGCGGCCGCGGTGCCGTCATTCGTCAAGCGGGCTGCCACAAGGGTTTGCGTACCCTGGGGCACTGGTCCAGCAGGCATCGTCGCAGCGACCTTGAGCAGAGGATTGGCCGGCGCCGCGTACTGCAGGACGAAGTCCTGTGACACCTGTCCGGAACCCACGCTCAGTGCGGCTTCCTTGGCCAGATACCCCGAGCCCGACACACGGATCCGCAGCGCTCCTGGCTGCACGCCCGACACACCGTAGCGGCCATCGGCCCCCGTGGTCACCGTGATGGCCGCGCTGTCTGCATTGAACACCTGCACCACCGCACCCGCGATGGCCACACCCTTGTCATTGCTGACGCGTCCGGACACGTCCACCGTGTTGAGGACCACGCCCAGGCGGATGGTGCCGCCATCTGCGCTCGTGTTGGGAGGCAGCACGAAACGCTGGCTCACGGTCTTGTAGCCAGGCAGTTCGCAGGTCAACGCATACTCGCCTGCCACCAGGCCGGCGATATTGACCTGACCATCGGCGCCAGCCACACCGCTGAGGGTGGCACCGGAAGGCTGCGCTGACAGCGTGATCTTCGCGCCTGGCAAGGGGGTGTCGGACAAGGCGGAGACGACCTTGGCCTTGTAGGTGGCATTGGTGCCGCCCTGCTGCCCCGAAGCGAGCAAGGCCGGAGAGAAATCGAGACGCTGCCCCGCCACCACCGTGGCAGTGCCTGAAGCCGTTTGATAGCCGGTGACGGTGGCGGAAATGCTCAGCGAGCCCGGCTGCACACCCGAGAACTCGAAACGTCCCTGGCTGTCGGTGTTGACTGCACGCGTACCGGCAGAGGTCACCAGGCTGATGGCCACACCAGACAAGGGCCGCCCATCAGACTGTTTGCTCACCACCCCGGACACGATGCCCGAGGTGGCTGTGGCGGCCAGCGCCACCTGGCCAAAATTGACCAATTGACCTGCGCCCACCTGGATGTCGAAAGACCGCGTGTCATAGCCTGCGCGGCTGAACTGCAGGCGATAGCTGCCCGCAGCCAAGCCTGCGATCTTGAAAAAGCCGGCGTCGTCCGAGGCCGCCGCGCCCGCGGCCGTGCTGGCACCACCCGCTGCAGGCACCGTGGTCACGGATGCGGTCACGCCGCGCAGGGGCTGCGCATTGCCGCCATCCACCACGATCGCCGTGATGCTGCTGGTGGTGGCGGATGCGGGTGGCGAACCACCGCCGCCCGAGCTCTCGGGCAAGGTGACTGAGGGCTGGACGGTCATGCCGCGCAGGGCCACGGCCGTGATGTAGGCATCACCATCCCAGCTGCCATCGGCCGCCTGCCGTGTTTCCAGGTAGTGCAGAGCCTTGGAGCGGACATCAGGAGCGTCCTTGGCGGAAGCCACGGCCTCCAGCACACGCGCCGTCAGCAGTGTGTCGGCACCCCAGCTGCCATCGGCCATCTGCTGACCGATCAAGGCATCGGTGAGGCGGGCCACCGCACTCAGGCTGGTCGACTCTGTGCCTGTCTGCAAGCCCAGGCTGATCATGGCTTGGGCGTGCAGGCGCTGCGAGGCCCCTGGCACCGGCGTGCCTTTGGGTGGCAACCATTGACCATCAGCCCCCACTTGCGAAACCAGGAAGGCACGGGCCTTGATAGCTGGAGCGGTGTTGGCTTGGCCAGCAGCTTTCCAGGCTTGCAGCGCCCAGGCTGTATCCAGCGCGTTGCCAACTGCCCCCTCATGCGCGCCGACGGATCCGTCGATCGACTGGCGGGCTGCCAAGTGTGTGATCAGATCGTTGACGGCCAAGCCTCCATCCACACCCGACATGATGCGACGAGACAGCAGTTCAGTGTCGGTTGCGTTCTCAGACAAGACACCGCTGGCCATCGCCACAGGCGTGGTGGCCACTGCACGGAGTGTCTGGACCACCTCTGCACGGGCCTGCAAAGGCGTTCCCACTGAGTTATCGAGGCCAGCCAGAATGCCGCCGGACTGCACCTGGGATTGAAGCCACTGCAGGGCCTTCTGCGGCATGGGCGCCAACTGGGCGCTGACCATCCACGAGGCAAGGCAAAGGGTGAGCGCGAGCAAGCAGCGGCTCAGCACAGACAAGTGCTTCATCAACGTATCCCTGAATGTCATGTGGTGGCCACCGGCGGCGGCACAGCCCAAATTTATGGTGAGGAATGTAGCGCATGACCACCAGGATCGCGCCACCCCAATTCAGGGGTATGCACCACAGCGGTGGGCCGCATCGCACAACCGCATCGACAGTGACAAAAGACGATCAGCCCCTCACCGAGAGAAGCAAATACGTTGGACCTTCTCGTGCAGATTCGCGCACAGGGCCCTGTTGCCAGACTCAAGACTTTGAACCTCGTGGCTGCTCAAAGATGAAGCCGATCGGGCCCGCACTTGAATCGAACAACTGCCCTGATGTGTTGTCAGAACCCTCACGTCTTCCACATCAGCGCAACGATAGGTGCTCTCGTTCGCCAAACTCACGAACCGCACCAAACCTGCAGCGGCTTCTAGCCGGTAGAAGCGGGTAGTCGACAGATAAGCGAGGCCTACAAAGAGAGCGGCACCACCAAACAGCAAGAGCGTGATGAGCAGGCGCGGCCTCAAGATCCAAACCACCACAGCCGCCGCAGTCATGATCAACAAGGCAGCGCTGCCGCTCCACTGAGCCGCCAAGATCGCCTCGGCTTGAGGCCTTATTTCAAGAACTTGCTCAACACCCATAGACATGCGTAAAGCAATCCAGCCGCTCCGGCCAGCAGACTTGCCGCTGCCAACCGAAGGAGATGGGCATACATCTCGAACTCAGAAGCACCTGAAACACCGTTACCCAGATTCATTCCAGGCAACGCCATGGCCAAACCTGCTGATATCACGCCGAAACAAACCGCAGCGACATGAAATGCCACAGCAACTCAGTCCGCGCCCCTTGTGACCGCAAGTCCCTTCACAAAGAACAGGGCCCCACACAGGGCGAGCAGTCCATTCAGCGCCAGGGTGCAAACCGCCAATACAGACAGAACAAAGAAAGTCACTGGCTCACCAACGGCCAAATCATGGCAGCTTTTCCAGCTGCTGCAGTGCAGCCACCAGTACCCGCATATGAAGATGGCCGCCGCTGCATCCACGATCAGACAGACACATGTCAGCCTCAACCACCTGTTCTCAGCAAAGTGACGTCGGGCAAGCTGCATTTTTTTCTTCATGATGGGATCGGCAAGCAAGTTATGAATAAAAAGTCACCAAGCGCGCCACGTCTTCAATTTACAAGAGGGGCAAAAAGGCGTAGCCGAGCGAGTGTTCAAGAGCGTCACATCCGCAAAGCCAGCCCGACAGCCGCCCCCAGCGAAAAAAATGGGAACCGCCTTCCGTTAAGTCGAGCCGCTGCGGACGATGCATCCAGCCATCGCCGCAACAACACCAATTCCGGGAGGCCCAGTAAGAAGAACACCGCCAACAACATCAGCAGACCGAAGGGCAGAAACGTCAGCGGAATAGCTGGAATGAATGACCCTAGCAGCACGCCACTACCCAACAAGATGGCAGTGAGAACACCCGCCTTCACCCCTCCTTGAACCGACGATCGCCGTCTAGCCATCAGCAGCGTCAAACCCAACCCTGCCGCTGCGATTACCGCCAGGTAGGTCTCATCCCACTTGAGCTTGGCGGCAGCCATCAGGGCCAGCACCAGCACGATGAGTACGGCGGTAAGGGGAAGCTTTTTCATTGATCCAACTGTTTACGCTAGATATCCCAGGTGGCGATTTCATTGTTCAGCCAATACAAGGCCGCAGCCAGCGCGATGCCCAAAGCCACGGCAGCGA
Source organism: uncultured Aquabacterium sp. (assembly GCA_937923225.1). Lineage (GTDB taxonomy): Bacteria > Pseudomonadota > Gammaproteobacteria > Burkholderiales > Burkholderiaceae_C > Aquabacterium. Next base: position 7,344 of record CALAKR010000420.1, read on the forward strand.
TCACCCCCCGTCGCCGGGATCATGAAGAAGGCACCTAGCGCCGCTGCCCCCTTCATGGCGGCTATGGTAAAGGCAAGCGTTGCCGATATCTGCAACACCTTTTGCGCCACGGACAGAGAGTCATTGGTAGGCGCCACTCACACCACCACCTCTGATCCCGACCGCAGTCATCTGGCCCGCTACGTTACTGTCATCGTTCGTGATGTCAAACGCGCCCATGTCGGACAATGCGGTGAACCCACCAACGCTTGGCAGTTCAGTGCCCATGGACACAGGCTGAGCGGCCTCGGCAACCACTTGTCCATCCAGAAGCAGCTGTGCTTTCATGCGAATGAGGTAGCCCGGAAGGTCCTTGGGAATCTCATCTGTATGCGTCCGGTGAAGGCATCTTGAGCGCCCCGACCTGAACCGTAAAGATAGTGTCCACCAAGAAGACAAGTGGACACTATGCAGAGCACTCCAACGAAGCGCACCCGGCGCAAGCACGCACC